>CAJWET010000151.1 GCA_913031515.1 uncultured Acidimicrobiaceae bacterium
TTGCTCGAGGTCACGGTCACGTCCGACTTCTAATCGAGCGGTTAAGTCGCCTGTGGCAATTGCTCTAGCAGCCTGACCGACTTTTCCTACGGGAAGCAATAGTCTCCGTGAAGCAAAGCCTCCTATGGCGATTCCGAGTAGGCAAATTCCTGCACTTGTTACAATCAAAATTTGGGAGAGCGCATTCAAGGTATCTTCAATATCATCAAGCGGTGTTGCTTCGAAATATAAGGCATTTCGAGCTGTTAACGGAAAGCCGATCACCAGAACGGGGGTCCCGTTATTGAGGCGGTACTTCATTTGCGCTCCAAAAGTTTCGGAAGAACTAACGAGAGTTAAGAGGGCCGAGTTAATATTGCCAGGGGCTTCGAAGACAACTGGGTCAGCAGAAATCCATTCCTCATCGAGCCTAATAACTGGAGTTGATTCAGCTCGGACCCCACGGAGATTAGAAAGAAGATCTCGGGTCGTTCCGGCATCGATTTCTTCTATTATTCTTCTTTGAGCCTGGTTAGCATTTACGGTTGCGACACTTTGTGCGCTTTGTTCTCTTGTTTCTAATAGATTATCTCTAACAAGTAGGTAGGTGACGATAGAAAGAACTGTTGTCAACAGTAGAGCTCCAAGTCCGAACGCTAAAGTCACTCTCGCTCTGAGGCGGAGACCACGCCTAAATCGAATGGCCATGACTGGTTATCCTTGCAGTTTGTAGCCGAAACCTCGGACAGTGATGACGTAACGTGGTTTTGCATCTTCCGGCTCTATTTTTTTTCGAAGTCGGCGAATGTGAACATCTACAAGTCTGCCATCACCGAAATACCCTCGACCCCAAACTCGTTCGAGCAACTCGTCTCTGCTGAACACCCGTCCCGGAGCTGATGCAAGTTCTATAAGGAGCTGGAATTCCGTTCTAGTTAAATGTGTAGTCTTATCTCCAACGATCACTTGCCCTTGGTCAGGCAAGATTCTGAGATCACCAAACTCTAAGTTGCTTAGATCTGTGGTTGGGAGACGAACCCGACGAAGAAGGGCTCTGATTCTTGCGCTTAGTTCCTTTGGGGCAAAGGGTTTCGTCAGATAATCGTCAGCTCCAGCTTCTAATCCGGCAACCACGTCATGAGTGTCGTCTCTTGCAGTAACCATGACCACTGGAACATCACTCTGTCGACGGATTGTCCTACATACTTCGAATCCGTCGATACCTGGAAGCATAATATCTATGAGAACAATATCGACTTCAGCCTCTTGAAAGACTTGCAGTGATTCTTCACCGCTGCGCGCTTCCACGACATCCCACCCCTCATTTTCTAGAGCAAGACGCACAGCAGTTCTTATTCGCTCATCGTCTTCAACTACAAGTACTTTGGTGCTCATTTAAACATAATAGAGGCAAAGGCACTGGAGGGTTAAAAGTGCGACATTAAATATGTTTAGGCGATACCTTCCGCTGCAGCATGAAGTAACTCTATAAACTGAGCTTCGATAGAAGGATTCACCGCCACGGTTAGGGTTTCTCCGTCAAAGTCGGTAAAAGTAGATAATCGGGCCCCCGCTTCAGAAGCAATTAGCGTGCCAGCAGCGATATCCCATTCATTTAGACCAGTTTCAAAAAATGCATCAACCCTCCCTGTCGCAACAGAACATAGATCGATTGCAGCACTTCCCATGCGTCGTATATCGGCTATGCATGGGAGAATTTTTAAAAGCACCTTCGCCTGAAGAGCTCTCTTCGTATTTTTATAGCTGAAACCTGTGGCAACAAGAGCTGTCTCTAATTTCGCCGAACGTGTTAGCGTTATTTCTTTTCCATTGCGTCTTGCGCCGTGACCAATAGCAGCATCAAATATTTCTCCATGGCTAGGGTCTGCAACAGCTCCGGCAACAGTGTCTCCGTTAACTTTCGCTGCTATTGACACTCCAAATCCTGGATGTTTGTGAATAAAGTTCGTTGTCCCGTCAATGGGATCAATCACCCACAAAACACCTGAGTTTCCTTCTTGGGATGTTCCTTCTTCACCTAGGAAGCTATCGTCAGGGCGGTGATTATTGATTAAGTTCACAATAAGCGCTTCAGCGCGTTTATCAACATTGGTAACAAAATCTGATGAACTTGATTTGGTTTCAAGAAGTACTGAGTTCCTGCTCTCTTGAAGAATATATTCTCCTACTTGTTCGGCAACATAACTAGCGATATCCCGTAACTCCATGAAATCTAATGAATTCTCAGCATTTGAAGGCATAGGCTATTTCGAACGTTTTTTATCTTTGGTGCGCCATTCCGTCATTGCTCGGAGAACAAGAACTGAAACAATCCCAACTCCTCCTGCTCCAATTACTGCTCCAATAATCGTACTGATTCCTGATAGGTTTGAACAATTTTCTGAGCACTGAAGATCTGTGAATGCATATCCTATTAATCCTCCGCAAAGGCCGCCGATAAGAATTGCTATGAAAGAAAAGATCTGGATAGGTCGTGATGGAGATGTAAACGGCCGATGCGCAGGGGGTAGATCCATCGGATTTTGGCCTGATAGAACAATATCTTTCCCACTCGTTCTCTCGTTATCGTGATTTTCTCGCATTGCTCATATCGTATCGGTTCATTCCAATATCGAATGCCAGCAAAACATTCTTTGTGCTGCTTCAATAAGATTAGGTACGTAAAAAGAATTTGACTTATGACATCACATATTATGCACGTAGATATGGACGCGTTCTTCGTTTCTGCTGAGCTAGTACGAAGGCCAGAACTACGCGGTCTGCCTGTGGTTGTTGGAGGTACTGGAGGTCGAGGGGTTGTAGCGGCTGCTTCATATGAGGCGCGGGCATTTGGGGTCTATTCGGCTATGTCAACATACCAAGCGCGCCGTCTTTGCCCTCGAGCTATTTTTCTGCAGGGAGATCACTCGTACTATGCCAGCGTTAGTTCTATGGTTATGGAAATTTTTGAGCGGTATACGCCTTTAGTTGAACCGGTATCTCTTGATGAGGCTTTTTTGG
This sequence comes from uncultured Acidimicrobiaceae bacterium, assembly GCA_913031515.1. GTDB lineage: Bacteria > Actinomycetota > Acidimicrobiia > Acidimicrobiales > UBA8592 > UBA8592. The sequence continues at coordinate 3,001 of CAJWET010000151.1, forward strand.
ATGTAGGAGGAAGTATGCGTCTACACGGTCCGCCGTTCGAGATAGCACAATCAATTAGAAGAGATATAAGTCATGAACAAGGTTTGACTTGTTCTGTGGGAATAGCACCAAACAAGTTTTTAGCTAAATTAGCGACAGAGGGAGCGAAACCAAATCCAGGACCCAAAGGACCCATACCGGGCTTAGGGGTGAAGGTTGTCGAAGAGCATGAAATACAAGATTTTCTTGATCCTTTGCCGGTCAGCTCACTGTGGGGAGTAGGCCCAGTTACCGTAGCCCGCCTAGACCAAATAGGGATAACGACTGTTTTGCAGCTTCGAATGTTTCCACGGGATAGTTTGATACGAGCTTTGGGTAAGACACAAGGAGCACATCTTCACCGTCTAGCTCATGGTGTCGATGAAAGAAATGTGGAGGCACAGCAGACAATCAAGTCTTTGTCTCATGAGGAGACGTTTCCAGAAGATCTTTACTCTGAAGAGAGAATAGGGACAGAGATTTTTCGTATGGCTGACGCTGTGGGTAAGCGCTTACGGGGGTTAAGTTTTTTGGGTTCCACTATAAATCTTAAAGTACGCCTGAAAGACTTTTCTACCTTCACTCGGTCGATTACCCTCCCGAACCCTACTGATAGCGGAAGGATAATTGGAAGAAACGCATTAGGCCTTGTTGAGACGGTTGAAGTATCAAGTGGTGTTCGTTTACTAGGGGTCGGAATATCGAATCTGACTAAAAGTAACCTTGGGTTACAACTTTCTTTTGATGACGTCGGTAGTGATGGGTCCGAGTGGCGTGATGCAGAAAGAGCAATCGACCAGATACAGGAAAAATATGGCACGCAGTCTATAGGAGCAGCCAGCATACTTACGGAAGGAGGGCTTCGACCAAAAGAGAAAGGCGCCCAGCAATGGGGTCCGTCCGGTGACACAAAGAAGTAATGACCTTCGCGTTGTTGATAACGAATCGTTGTGCGATGATGGATGTATGCCACTTTCCGATGATGAACAAAAAATCCTAAGCCAGAT
>CAJWET010000152.1 GCA_913031515.1 uncultured Acidimicrobiaceae bacterium
GAAAATTTATCATATCTATTCTTCTTTTTTCTCTTATTTAATCTCTGCATTGCTTTTGATATTTTTGCTTTAAGTATGAATGTGAGATCAGGTCTTATCTTGCCTAAAATGTATTTATGAACTGTATCTACCAACCGTTTATTCACGCCTTTGCCATAAACTTGGTAAGCTAAGGTAGAATCTATAAATCGATCACAAATGATAATTTTTTTTTTATAAATTGCTGGTTTTATTCTTTTTTCTATATGTTCGTTCCTTGAGGCTAAATAAAGTAAAGTATCCGTATATATATCGAATTTTTCTTTAGAAAGAGTTTCGGCATTCCAGCGGCAATCCTGAAGCCTTCGAATAGCATCCTCAAGTATCTGAGGTACTAAGTCAGCCCCCATTGCTTTGTTCATTTTAGTGATCTCTTTCTCATCTTCTTCTTGCGGTAAATCATCTTCAAATATCCAATCAAGGAGCGGTAAAACATCTGAAATACGATTGGCTCTCTGTTGCAGATATGGGCTAAGTGACCGCAGGACAGTCACGTCATAATTGGGTGGAACCCATCCGACCTTGCTGATGTACTTCGAAACCTCGTCGACAAATACCTCTGTCGGCATGGCCCCGATGTAATGGCTATTGATGTGCTCTAATTTTTTGATATCAAAAAAAGCAGGAGCTTTATTGACGTTCTCCAATTCAAAGAGATCGATTATCTCTTCTATCGGTCTGATTTCTCTCTCATCTGGCGGCCCCCAACCTAGAAGTGCAAGATAGTTCACCATTGCTTCTGGAAGTATTCCGTCCTCTTTAAAATCTCCCAAAGAGACCGAGTGGCGCCGTTTTGATAGCTTTTTTCTGTCTTCACCTATGAGGAGAGGTAAATGGGCGTAGGTGGGAGGATCTCCATAATCTAAGGCTTGCCACAGCAAGAGTACTTTTGGTGTGGTGTTGAGAAGGTCTTCCCCTCGGATTACATGGGATATGTTCATGTCTGCATCATCCACAGCATTCGCCACAAGAAATACAGGGGTGCCGTTTGCACGGCGTATAACGAAGTCTTCCAGTTCCACATTATCGAACTTGATTGTTCCGCGAATGAGGTCAACTACTTCTACCTCACCGCTATCGGGGGTCCGGAACCTCACGCTTGCTTCAGAAGTTCCAACAAGGGCTCTGTCACGACAGTGTCCGTCATACCCTCCTTGGAAACCAGTTTCGCTGTTTCGCTGGTCAATTTGTATCCGGGAACAGTCACAAAAGTAGGCTTTTTGGGATTCTAGAAGAGTATCGATGGCTTCTAGATACAGGGCTTCCCTTTTTGACTGGAAGTATGGCCCTTCATCCCATTGAAGCCCTAGCCATTTCAGAGGTTCAGTTATTGCATCATAAAATTCCGGTGAAGCAAGTTCAGCATTCGTATCCTCTATCCGTAAGATGAACGCTCCACCAGACCGCTTTGCAAATAGCCAATTAAAGAGTGCGGATCTAGCGGAACCGACATGAAGGTAACCTGATGGTGCTGGTGCGAAACGCACACGAGGTGTGGAGGTCGTCAAAGGATTTCAGCCTTTTGGAATATTGAGATGTCAATCATGGATTGCCAACCTCCATCATAGTTTTCTTGGATCTTCTCTAATTCTTCCCTTAAGGCTTCCGGAGGGACACTGTCCGCTATAGCTCGGCGAAGGAGATAGTTATGGGTAGCGCCGACATTCCTTAACTTTTCAAAACGGAGTTCCACTAAATCAGAATCAGGTTCGGGGTCAAAGAACCCCCATATGCAAAACGCCGCTTCAAGGTCATAACGAGAAGGAGCACGGCCAAACAAAGATGCACGTTTGAGTCCAACAATGACAGCGGCTTCTGCGGCATCACTCCATTCTTCTGAACTAGTGAGATACACCTTGTCACGGAAATACTGAACAATTTTTAGTGCATACCCCTGGTCAGGTCCTTGATTACCGAATCCCGAATTTCTCTGAAGGACTGACTTCTGTTCACCGGGACGACCTGTTACCCACCTGTCTGACTGTTTTCTTCTGGTAGATTTATAAAATTTCTTCTGAAGAGCTGGAGTGGGAACATGTCGAGGAGCTGCCATTCTCCTAGTTTATTCGTTCTCTCCCTCTACACGGTGAGGAGAGTGCAAAAGACCGTAGATGATTGAATCAACTAGCGCCTGCCAGCTAGCTTCAATAATGTTTTCGGAAACACCAATGGTCGTCCAATTTGTCTGACCGTTTGTACTATCTAAAAGTACTCGGGTGACTGCACCGGTCCCTTTTTCCGTATTAAGCACACGGACCTTGTAGTCAACAAGGGAAATAGCTTTAAGTTCCGGATAGCGATCACTGAGAACGGACCGTAAGGCGGTATCGATGGCATTAACCGGACCATTCCCGTCACCTCGACCAACTAATTTTTCTCCATTGACAAAGAGGTCAACTACAGCTCTCGTATCTACCTCTACTGCAATTTCATTCCACGCTCGACTTCCAGATCCCACATGGTTCATGTCGACTTTGAAACTTTCGACTTCGAAGAAATCCTGCTTCCAGCCGCTCGCGCCACGCATGAGGAGTTCAAAGGAAGCATCTGCAACTTCGAAATGGTACCCCTCGTATTCAAGGCGTTTAAGAACTTCGACGACGTCACCAAGTACTTTCCCATCAAGGTCAATTCCCAAGTCGCTTGCTTTGAGTTCTAAAGTGGACCTTCCGGCCATTTCTGAAACAATAAACCGAGTTCCATTACCGATTATTTCCGGCTCCACATGTTCATATGCATCGGGTCGCCTTGAAATTGCACTGGTATGGAGTCCTGCCTTATGTGCAAATGCTGAGCTTCCCGAGTATGGCTGTTGGGGATTCAAAGTTATATTGACCAATTCGGCGATGTGGTGGCTAACAGGAGTTAGGCGTGAAAGGCGATCTTCTGGGATGGTTTCATATCCCATTTTTAGAGTTAGATTTGCGATAATGGCCACGAGGTCGCAATTTCCTGTGCGCTCACCGTACCCATTTATCGTTCCTTGGACTTGGATCGCTCCGGCCTGAACGCCTGCAATAGCGTTAGCTACTCCACAACCGGCATCATTATGGGGGTGGACTCCTATTCCGGTATCGAGATGTTGGACTACTTCCCCTACCGCGTGCTCTACTTCATGTGGCAATGTCCCCCCATTGGTATCGCAAAGGATTAATCGTTCCGCTCCAGCTATGGCAGCCGCTTCAAGGACCTGTAGAGAGAATTCGGGGTTGTTTTTGTATCCGTCGAAAAAATGTTCAGCGTCAAAAAATACTCTTCGGCCATTGGCAACTAGGTATTCAACCGAATCGGCAACCATGGCAATGCCTTCTTCAAGGGAGGTTTGGAGAGCTTCGAGAACATGGTAGTCCCAGCACTTTCCGACGATACAGACAACTTCAGTGTTGGCAGCGAGAAGATTGGCGAGGGTTTGGTCTTGGTCTACTTTACCCTTTGCCCTACGAGTGGAGCCAAATGCTACGAATTCCGATGTTGCTAATGAAAGCTCTTTTTGCGCTCGTGCGAAGAATTCATCGTCTTTAGGATTGGCGCCCGGATAGCCGCCTTCAATGTAATGCACGCCAAGGGAATCGAGTTGCTCTGCAATGCGGAGCTTATCCTCGACTGTTAATGAAATGCCTTCAAGTTGGCTGCCATCGCGAAGCGTAGTGTCATAGATCTCTATAGATCGGTTACCATTTCTCGGCATCAAACTACCTCGCACCAGTGCGCATATTCTTTTTTCTTCCCTCGGACCGTGTCTGCATACATGGAAGCAATTTTTTGCGTTATTGGACCTGGGCAAGGAATCAAGCGGTCATCCACACTATTGACGGCACTTACTTCAGCTGCCGTTCCTACGACGAAGATTTCATCTGAGATAAACAAATCTGACCGAGCGAGACCTTCAACTCTTACGTCATAGCCAAGATCCCGCGCAAATGTCATAACGGTGTCTTGAGTGATGCCCTCGAGGGCTCCTGAGACTAGAGG
>CAJWET010000153.1 GCA_913031515.1 uncultured Acidimicrobiaceae bacterium
TTCGCCCCAACCGAGATGCACCCACAGAACTCGTTGCAGCCAACATCGGAGACTCTCGTATTTATCTACTTTCCGCAGGTTCATTCACACAAATAACAACAGACCATAGCCTTGTTGAAGAGATGAGACGGGAAGGAAAAATCACCGACCAACAGGCAGAAAATCACCCACACCGTAACATCATCACTCGAGCCCTCGGGATAGATGCTGAAGCTGCGGTGGACTGTTGGCAAATACCTGCCCAAAAAGATGACCGGTTCCTTCTTTGCACTGACGGATTAACAAACGAAGTACCAGATAGAGAAATCTGCAACATACTTCAAAATTACAATGACCCTCAAGAAGCAGCACAACAGCTCATAGAACTAGCCAACTCCAACGGAGGGAACGACAACGTAACGGTCGTAGTTGTTGACGTGAAGGAAGGAAGAGAATCCTTTGAACCTTCGAAAGTTCCAACTATTCCAATACCCAAGGCGACTGGAACCACCGACAGGACCAAGCTTCCTGAAAAAGACCCAGTAGATGCTTCACGAGAACACCCAGAATGGGTAGCGACGCCCCAGAACATCAGAAAGCTGATCGTTACAGCATTGGTGATGCTCTTAGTCGTGGGGTTATTTGTGGGACGCTACGCACGCGATAATTACTTTGTTAGTTTTGAGCAAATTGGTGATACATCCGTAGAGAATTCCCAAATACTAATTTTCCAAGGCAGAACAAATAGCATCCTTTGGTTCGATCCCACCATTGAAGAGAGAAGGCCGATTCTCGGGCGGGACTTAGATGAAGAAACCGTTCAGGAAATACAACAAAAACCCCAGTTCGAAACTTTACAAGCAGCGATTCAGTATCTAGATGCTTTGCAAGAGGAAATAACTGAAAATCGGCAGAAAACCGATTGATACTTACCAAGATGAAATCCCGAAATCGTAACGTTGAATTGCTCCTCCTCCTTTTTGTTGCTGCCCTTGTCATCGCCGGATATGTCTTAGCCAGTCTGGGGCGATCATCTTCAATACCAGCAAATATCGTCCCATTTCTAATAGGAATTCTTCTCCTCCTCCTACTTGCACATCTCGCTGTAAGAAAATTCGCCCCTCATGCAGACTTTTCGTTACTTCCACTTGCAGGTCTTTTGAACGGAATTGGGTATTTCGTTATTGCACGCCTAGACAAAGACCTCGCCGGATTGCAGGCGACATGGACACTTGTAGGAGTTGGTGCTTTTGTTGCCACACTTGTTCTCATTCCCCAAATCCGCCGAATAGAGCAATACCGCTACATATTGATGACTATTGGCGTTTTTTTTCTTATCATGCCATTGATTCCCGGACTAGGAAGAGAAATAAATGGAGCGAGGATTTGGGTATCTCTTGGTTCCATCAATTTTCAACCAGGTGAATTTGCAAAAATCGTCTTAGCTGTTTTCTTTTCTGCCTACATAGTTGAAAAACGCGATGTTTTAGCCATATCTGGTGTTCGCCGTTTCGGTATAAGTTTCCCAGAGCTCCGACATTTCGGACCGATACTTCTTGCATGGGGTATCTCTCTCGTTGTAATGGTCGCAGAAAAAGATCTTGGTTCTTCACTCCTTTTCTTCACTCTCTTTGTCGTGTTGTTATGGATATCGACTGGGAAAGCTTCCTATCTGGGAGTGAGTGCAATTCTTTTTTTGGGAGGGGCTTTACTAGCTTGGAGCCAATTCACCCATGTGAAAGAACGGGTTGATATATGGATTCACCCTTTTAACGACCCAACAGGAGATGGCTATCAGATAGTTCAAAGTTCATTCGCACTAGCCGAAGGCGGACTTACTGGTACGGGTTTAGGCGTTGGGAACCCCGAAAATATTCCTGCAGTTGAAACAGACTTCATACTTGCGGCCATCGGGGAAGAACTCGGCCTCATAGGAACCACGGCAGTACTAATACTGTTTTTGCTCATGGTTGGAGCCGGCCTCAAAATTTCTCTAACATCTTCCCGCCCATTTGAAAAACTTCTGTCATCTGGACTCACGACTTTGCTTGGATTTCAAGCATTTATCATCATCGCTGGTGTTGTCCGACTCCTTCCACTCACCGGAGTTACCCTCCCATTTGTCAGCTACGGAGGTAGTTCTCTCTTGGCAAACTGGGTCCTTTTAGCCTTACTACTTAGGATCTCCGATGAAGCCCGTGCCGGTAAAACCGATGAGGCCCCTACCACAGCGGGGGCCGAATGAACAGGAACATACGAATCCTAGGGGTCACCCTCGTGCTTTGCTTTTTCGCTCTTTTCGTGCAGCTGAACAGAATACAGATTTTCCAACAAAAAGACCTACAAGAAAATCCGAGCAACATGAGGTCCGTAATTCGTGACTTCAATAGCGAAAGAGGAGAAATCTACACAATAGATGGAAAGGTAATCGCAAAATCTGAGGAAATCGATGGGCAACTCAAATATGAACGCCTGTATCCCTTTGCAGATTTATATGCTCACTCAACCGGCTTCTTTTCGTTTCAATATGGCGCTGATGGATTAGAGCGTTATTACAATGACCAACTTGCAGGTCAAACGGAGACACAAAGATTCAACAGTTTGGAAGATATTTTTACCGTTACGGATACTTCTGCTGATCTTATTATCACTATCAACCATTCGATACAGAAAACCGCAAAAGAGGCTTTGGGCGAACGAAAAGGATCTGTCGTCTTGGTAGATCCAAGAACAGGGGCAATTCTGGCATTTTGGAGCTACCCCTCGTATGACCCCACTATTTTTGGCTCTGCAGATCTAGAAACGGGACAAATGGCGTGGGAGGAATTCTCGTCTCTTCCAACTACTGAAGATCCTCGTTTGCCAAGAATGTATAGAGAGATATTCTTTCCTGGGTCGACGTTCAAATTGGTTACTGCAGCTGCAGCTTTAAGTTCGACAACCGCGACACTCACTGAACCAGAATTCGACGTACGGAGTACCTATGTTCCCCCCCTTACCACATTCCCACTACAAAATTTTGCTGGTAGTACATGCGGTGGTGACATACTTGAAGGCTTACGGGTTTCATGCAACACGACATTTGCTGAACTAGCGGCTGAATTCATTGGCGCTGCCCCTATGATCGAAACTTCAGAAAATTTTGGGTTCAATTCGTCTCCCCCGATAGACCTTCCATCCCCAGTTGCATCGATCTTCCCAGATGATTTTGGGAATCAGGTAGGTCAAACAGATAATGATCCTCCGGTTCCCATCCTTGAAAACACTCCAGCTTTAGCACAGTCCGGGATAGGACAATTCAATGTCAAAGCCACCCCACTTCAAATGGCACTTGTAGCAGCTGCTATTGCTAATGACGGGATTTTAATGAAACCTCATCTGATGGATTCTCTCAGAAACCAAAGCGGGGAAATCATCGACATCTATAAGCCGGTAATTTGGCGAAGTGTACTTTCGAGGCAAGATGCACAAAGTCTCCAATTGGCTATGGAAACAATAGCCACATCAGGGACAGCGACTAATTTAGCAATTCCTTCGGTAAGAGTCGGTGGGAAAACAGGGACCGCCCAAGTTGACGCTGACCGTCCAGATGATACTCACGGTTGGATAGTCGGATATGCCGGACCTCAAGACGGAGAACCAATTTTGGCTATTTCTGTGATTCTTGAATCGGTTCCAGGAGAAGGGCAGTTAACCGGAGGGGTCGATGCAGCTCCAATAGCTAAAGCAGTTCTCATAGAAGCCCTTAGAGTGCAAGGGATACTGGAATAATTCGTATTCTTCGACTGCTTCTAAAGATTACTTTTATGTTACTGAGTGCTGAGGGTGAACCTACCAGCCCCATGTTCGCTATTAAACTTTGACCCTATGTCCGAACAAGGGCCAATAATCCTAGGTGGAAGATATGAACTTCAGCGGCGATTAGCCCGCGGGGGCATGGCTGAAGTTTTTCTTGCACAAGATCAACTTCTTGGCCGCCCAGTGGCAGTGAAAGTCTTGTTTCCAGAATTCGCGACGGATCCGAGTTTT
>CAJWET010000154.1 GCA_913031515.1 uncultured Acidimicrobiaceae bacterium
TCAGATGAAAGGTAAGAGTGGGTCAATCCCGACTTTCACCCTCTTGATTCTCTTCAAGCTCCGGAGCATTCAGCGGTCGAACCGGCGTTTCAGTGATCTTGATTTCTTTTGTCGGATCGCTGACAATGTTCAACTCATTTAGCTTCCGCATAGTCGGAAGCACATTTCTTTCCATCGACCCGATCATGTCGTTGTAGGCCCGATTCGCGCTTTCAAGACCTCTCCCAGCTTTTGCCACATGGTCGAGCATGGTGGCGACGCGCCGATAGAGTTCCTTCGCTAAATCCCCAACGGTTTTCGCCTCCTTCTCAATATGGAATGCCTGCCATCCACGGGCTGATGCAAGAAGCATTGCCAATAGATTCATTGGCGAAGCTAAGAGTACATGTTTTTTCATCGCTTCATCAAAGAGTGTCGGTTCAGCTCTCAAAGCATCTGAAAGCATGCTCTCTAAGGGGACGAACATCACAACGAACTCCGGGGAATACTCAAATTGATTCCAATAGGCTCTCGTCGACAATGTTTTAACATGTTCTTTCATCGCAGCAATATGGTTTTGTAACAATCGTTGTTGTTCGTCAGGGTTTTCTGACCCGATCATCTGTTCGTAGGCAGAACCCGGCGCCTTCGCGTCGATAGCTAAAGATGAATTATTTGGAAGGCGAACCACTACATCTGGAATACCTACCTTTCCGTCTACTTCTCCGGACGTTTGCGTCACAAAATCAGCGTAGGGAGACATGCCAGCAAGTTCGATGATATTGCGGAGTGAGTTTTCCCCCCATTTTCCTCGTGAAACTGGTGACTGTAACGCACTGACCATCCGATTGGTTGAACTATTCAAGTCGGTCAATTGCTGATTAAGATTATTGACTTGACCTGACGTTGAGCTATGCGCCGTCTGGAGTTTTTCCACGACATCTTTGAGGCCCGCAAGTTCTGTTTGCATCGGGTTGAGAAGATTTTTTGTTTGTTCAGTAAGGGTTTCAGCGTTGGCTTTAAAGAATTGCTGGGTTCCCTCATTGGTTTGATGCATTGCCGTTTGCGTAGCAGTTGTTACCTCGGAAGTAATGACGTTTTTTAGTAATTCCGTGAGCATCGTCGGATCAAGACCATCACCCACTTCTTGAAGCACATTACTTTTTTGGTTTTTCCGTACTTGCGTCATGGCCGCAAACGCAGCGACAGCTACTAAAAGGCCCACAACTACTGCAAGAAAGATCACCATAATCCCATTGTTACATTCAGGTACGACAAAATGGAAACTCTCAGAAGAATCAAGGCCTGCATCTGGAGCCAAGAAAGTAAGTTAGACAGAACTTCAGTGCATTCCCTGATTGTTTCCGCTCCTAGTCGAGTGGAGAAATATCCCAAAGCAGAGGGAATGTATCACCAAACTCAGCCAGAGATTGACCCGTTTGTGGATTCATCTCGGAGAGCGCGATTGGATCAGGGATGATTTGACCGGGACGCTTGATGTACCGGATATTTGGCCCCGCGTACATAATGGCATGACTTCTTCTTGGGTATGGAAGAACAATGCCCCCCTGGGCAGCATGCAAGACATTCCCATGGAACAAAATCACGTCGCCGGGTTCAAAGTGCCAACCCAGAATATCGAAAGAACCACGTGAGGCTTCAATGTTTGGAGTTTCAGGAAGTGATTTGTCCATAATTGCGCTGTTGTATGAGAATGAGAAATCGTCACCTGTACGTTCGTAGAAACCCGATTCTTCAGCCACGGCAAGCCTTGCTTCATACTCCTCCTCGCTTAGATCCGGATCTCGTCCGGCAAGTGGCCGATAAGTCACATTCCACAGATGTGAACCCTTGACAATTTCTAGACTTGCCTCACGCGGTACCGTATCTGGTGAAACCCAAGCGCGGATCAGGTCATGACCCTCCACATTGTAATAACTTGTGTCCTGGTGCCATGGAGTAGGTATCATCTCACCTGCAGGCTTGTAGAACATCTGGTCCATATAAAAACGGACCGGCCCATTAATAATTTCTCCTATTAGAGAGGGGAGCGGGGATTCGCAGATGAACTTCCTCAATTTCTCTGATCGGGCAGCAGGAAACTGGTCGATCCGGAGTTCACTATTGGGAGATACAAGAGCGCTTGACATACCATCCGGCTCCTCATAACACTCATCAAGTCCCTCTGCTAGAAGTTCGACCCATTCTTCCGCCAGAACTCCCTGAAGTAGGATCGCTCCATCTCTATGAAATGAAGCGCTTTTCTCAAAATCTACTTTTCCCTCAGTGGCTGAAACCATTTTTTCTCCTTGATGCAACTAAGACCATTTCGGACAGTCATCTGACGGTAATGGGTCGGGTGCCGGAGCGATATCCCGTTTGATTTCGTTCGTGTTGACAACTTCTAACGTTGTTCCAACTAGTCGGAGAGGGGTAGGGACATACGCCCAGATATAATCCCCATCTTCTGGCTCTCCGATCGGGTAATCCTCGTGGTACACCATAATTGGTTCTTCATCTAACGTGACGCAATCTATATAAAGAAGGCCACCAGTTTCAAACATCTCTCCTCTAGGTAAAGGGTATGGAGAACCACCGCTATCCGCCACCACTTGGAGAGCGCAATCTATGAGAACATACACATAATGAGACCGAGCTTCTCCGGTCGGCTCAGAGACCGGAATGGTTTTAACCCATAGTTCGTGAAAGCCGTCTTCGTTGATGTCTGTACCAAACTGGGGAACATAAGTAGCTTCTGAAGCAGCTTCCACTCCCGTAGCCTCAACCCATACCGTAGAACCATTGAAACTAGTTGCGACCGTAATGTACACAGCATCCTCAATTGTCACGACAGCCGCTTCATCCATTGTCCCATCCCCGTCGATATCGATCAATATAGGGTCACCGTTCGATGTAACGGATCCGACTGCTTCCTCCAAGCTTGATTGGGCGGGACAGGGTTTTTCGGGAACGGTATCTATGGCAAGTTCACGTTCTTCAAGCGCCGCAATATGGGCGTCTCTGGTGTCATTCCCATACCAGCCATCCGCTTCGATACCCAAGGCTTCTTGGAGATCTGTGACTGTATCGCTTTGCTCAAGCCACGTGTACGTTCCGGTAAGTAGAGTTTCCAGCGCCTCATCGCTCTGCTCTTCAGTATTTTCGTCCTCTGGTTCCTCTTCTAGGTCATTTTCGTCTTCGTCGCTTGGAGCATCGTCTTCAGTGGTTTCGGCATCGTCTCCTGCTTGGAGAGTTGCTATAACCTGCTGTGCCTGATCCAGCTGTGCTTTAGTCTCAGCCAACTCTGCGCGAAGGGCATCTTCGGCGGATGAATTGGAGCCCGAACTACAACCGCTCCCTACAAAGAGCATCGCTATCACAATAGTGGCTGACTGGAATCGGATTGATCGGGGATTCATTACTAGATCTCCTCACGCATGGTTTGGGATTGGACTTCCTAACTGAATTATAGCGACAGGTAAGCGTAGGATAGGCGCGAGCCCCTTCAGGCTTCTATAGGTCAAAAAGTCGAGTGAATTCTTCAAACCATTTCTCTGGATTGTCGACAAGCTTGCCAAGCATCACCCACTCATCGTCAGAAACGCTGCCATTGAAACGGGCGTTCGTCATATAATCGGCTCCCCACGCGACTGGCCAACGAAGCTGGCTCGTTGAAGACTGTATGCATTCCAGAATCGTATCTGCAACAGTTTCAGGTCGAATGTTTGCAGCAATACCAGCAGCATACATATCGAACATCCTCTGGTAAGTGTCCCTATATGCAGGATTGTCTGGTACTTCACTGTTCTTTCCAAGAATAGCTGTCCGCGTAACCCCTGGTTCAATAACGGAGACTCGTATACCGTGGGCAGATAGATCATGGGCAAGATTTTCGCTTAAACCCTCAAGCGCCCATTTTGAGGCCGAATAAACCGGTTGACCGGGGAGGCCTACTCTCCCGGCTATAGAGGAAATCTGGACTAGATGCCCAGACCGTTGTTCTCTCATCGCTGGAAGAACC
>CAJWET010000155.1 GCA_913031515.1 uncultured Acidimicrobiaceae bacterium
CTAAGAAAAGGAGCAAGACGTGGACCTACATTCCGCGAAAACCTCCTAGTCCATGCAATCGCAAGAATCGCCTACCATGGCCATATTCATAACATCCAAGCATCTTGGGTAAAAATCGGACTTGACGGAATGTCTCAAATGCTTCAATCCGGTATCAACGACGTCGGCGGGACATTGAATGGAGAGAACATTTCACGCGCCGCTGGAGCCCGACATGGGCAAGCATTAACTGTTGACGATTTTAGTACCCTTTGTGAACCTCTGGACAGAACATTGAAACAACGAACAACCTTGTACGAAATTATCGATCGACCTACCAATGTGACACAGAATCGGAAAAGATTTCCTGTAGTAGCTGAGTAGTTGCTACGAAGGAAAGAACCCCTGTGTATTATCAGGCGTCTTCGAGTTCATCTCGACGAGGCACCATTCTTTGTGGTCTTGCCCAGGAAGAGCATCACATTCGGGGCACGGATCTTCATTATCTTCGAATAAATCATCCAGAGAGTCATTGGTCTGCTTAAGTGCTCTGGCTTCTTCATATCGACGATGTCGCCCCTTTTTCATCTTGCCTCCAAGGTGATCGAAGCGTAAAGTTTACCCGAATACCCGAAACGCACGTATCCGTTTTCCAACACGCCAACTATACCAATGATCTTTCCCTATTTAATACTTTAGTTCTTAGCGATCTTCCAAATGGAGACGGCCATCCTCAAATGCTAACGACGCCTTACCTTCAAGCAACTTCTTGATAGGTTCACCAACGTATTCTGCACGCCATCCCTTCAGAAGCCGCGAACTGCCATCTTTGCGAAGCAATAATTCAATGTCCGATCTTGTTCCGAGCAATGCAGGATCTAGATCAGCGTCTTTAGCAAACTGTGCCAACCAAGCGGAGATAAGAGTCGCCGCAGGCCGCAAACTCGGGTCCAGATGCTTTTCCTTTTTCCCATTTGGAGGCTTTACTTGTTGCTTTTTCCCAATTTCTACAAGATCTAGGAGATTTCTTCCCCTATTATCAGCGACATGCTTCCTGTCAACTCCTCTAACACCGATGAGTTCGTCCATAGTCTCTGGCAGTCTTTGAGCAATACCAACTACTGCAATATCTGAAATAATAAACCTTGCTGGGATATCGTGAGACTGAGCTTCAATCTCCCTCCATTCAGCTAGCGCCTGAGCTACTCCCCTTCCATTAGCCCCCAAGTGCCGCGTTTCCTTAATTCGGATCCATGCTTGGTTAGGCTCTTTAGGTTCGTTTTGACGATTAGTGACTTGATCGAATTCTGCTTGTGCCCAAGCCATTCTTTGTCGAACCTTCAGCTCGTTTGACAACAACTCAAATATTTCGAGTAGGTCAGCCACATCTGATCTAGCGTATTCAAGTTGGCGTTTTGATAATGGCCTTTGGAACCAATCAGTTAAGCGTTCGCCCTTCGGGAGTTTCTTTTTCAGAAATTTTTCATGTAACGCCGATAATGAAGGAGTACGTAAACCTAGAAATCCTGCAGCTATTTGGGTATCGAATATTCTCTTCGGTGCAGTATTGCAGTAACGATTCAAAACTTCAAGATCTTGAATACATGCGTGCATTACGGCCACACAGTTTGATTTGAATAGAGTTTCAAGGGGGCTGACCGAAATGACCGTTGGATCGATCAGTGCAACACCTGAGCCAAAATTAATTTGGATAAGAGCCAATTTTGGGTAATAGCTTTTCTCACGGTGAAACTCAGTATCCAAGGCATAAATACTGTTAGCAAAACATCTTTCAATAACATCGTCCACGCCTTTATCCGTAGTGATCAATTCTGCACTTTGGGCCATGGTCATGGACTTGCAAAGATCTCAGATTGGTCAACTGGTCCACTATTAACCTTATATCCGGCAAGATTCCATGCGATCGTCCCGCCAATGATATTTACCGCACTGAATCCTCGCGCAGAAAGATATTCACACGCCACCATTGACCGGTTCCCAGATGCACAAATGATGTAGATTGCCTCATCACTCGGTAATGACTCTGATACCTTTGGAATTTGATCAAGTGGCAACAACTTTGCACCGTCCGCTCGTATCTCAACGAATTCATATTCTTCGCGGACATCAACAAGGGTTACATTATGGTCGACTAGATCATTTAATTGTGCAACGGATATTTCTTTAATTGCTTGTTCATCAGATTGGTTGTTCAATTGCTTCTCCCCAGTGTCGCAATGTAGTCGATAATCTCAGACGGAGTATTCGCATTGACAAATTTACTCTCATCAAATTCAAAAACTTCATTAACTGTAAGTAGATCTAAAACAGATTGAACGGAGCGTATACCTGAATCATACGCTTCACAGACAACTGGCAATGATGACCTACGCCACAATGCAGATAACACTTGGCGATGACCTCCGACGACCGGAACAATGACGTTAGATCCGTTAGCGTTTTCAAGGATTTTTTGGATTGTAGTTCCGTCTATGTTCATAAAATCATTTGATAAGACCATCACATTTTCCTCACTGCTCATAGTAAGGGCAGTAATAAGACCTCCTATTGGTCCTTCCCCTGGGTACTTGTCTCCTACATGAGCTACATCCTTCTGCAACCAACTTGGTCGACCTCCTCCAATCACGACAATCTCGGACGCTCCCGATTCCCTCAATGCACTTAGAGAGGTTTCCATCAATGGACGCCCCAGAAATTGCAAATCCCCTTTAGATTCACCCATCCTTGATGACTCTCCACCATTCAATACGACACCGAAAAATTTCACACTTTTCATCGTTATTTCATTTCTTCACGAATCAATGATATTCAGCCAGTCTGGTTCAAGCTGAAGTAGGAAAACTTTGCAGCGTTCAGATTCCTCATAATCCTGTATCATTTCAGAAATTATTTGAAGTCCGGATAAACAGCTTAAAAAAGCTCGATTGCTGGGGTGCACCCAGCGCACATATCCGGATCCGCGCCAACCATTTTTCCTAAGTGCGTCTAACCCACGATGATATCCAACACGGTAAGCGGCGTACGATTCAATGATATCTCGTCCGTACGAAGCGGTGGTTTTCCAAACCTCTATAGACGATGGATACATTCCAGCAACCCGATTAAGTTCACTGCGGCGTATCTGATCATCATCAATTGATGAAATGCTTTTGAGAAGATTGACTATTTGAATATCTTCTGGCGGAAGAACCGTTTCTGGAGGACCCTGTCGAGATATTGTTACATCGTTCATACCTTTATTCCTTCACAGCAAAATATCAAACTCGCATAATTCTAAGCACATCTGTCGCTGGGGAATCACCTGTAATTCCAGCTAGGACACCTATGAGGTCGTTGCTTTTAAGAATCCCTTGTGATTTTGCAGTATTTATTGCATTCCCGATACGTTCTTCATAACCCATCGCCGTGTCAATACAGAAGGGAGTAACACCCCAACTGAGCGTTAATTGTTGAGCAGTTCGTTCATTCATTGTCATTCCAAGAATAGGAACCTTTGGTCGAAACCGTGCCATTGAACGTACGGTGAAACCCGAACCCGATATGCATACAAGAGCAGCTAGATCCAGTTCATTTGCCGCTCTCCATGTAGCAAGAGTCATCGCATCAGTGATCCCTTGTGAGGAATCACCGTTTTCTTCTGCTTCACTAGTTTTACGAAGCTCCGCAACTCTTTCGGCCCAGCGTCCGTAGTCAAATGCTTCATCTGCTCTTTCAGCGATGCGCGCCATGACTTCCACACTTCCAACTACATGGCTGCCGATGGCGGTTTCCCCAGAAAGCATTACCGCAGAAGTCCCATCGAAAACAGCGTTTGCAACATCTGAGGCTTCAGCCCGAGTAGGGGATGAATTGTGGATCATCGAATCAAGCATCTGAGTAGCAGTAATTACTGGCAGTCTTCACATTGGCCTCGCGGCCCTCGGCTCAGCCATTGGAGTGGGCTTGGTGGGCATGAAAGCAGCTGAGGCAACAGGGCGTAACC
>CAJWET010000156.1 GCA_913031515.1 uncultured Acidimicrobiaceae bacterium
TCATCATGACATCTATTCAATTGAGGATCTTGCACAACTCATCCATGACTTGAAAAATGCGAACCCCGAAGCACGTATCCATGTCAAGCTTGTTTCAGAACTTGGCGTAGGAACTGTTGCAGCAGGGGTATCAAAAGCTCATGCTGACGTTGTCTTGATTTCCGGACACGATGGCGGTACAGGCGCATCACCGTTAACTTCAATAAAGCACGCTGGGACTCCGTGGGAATTAGGGCTTGCAGAGACACAACAAACATTGCTATTGAATAACTTGCGGGATCGGATAGTAGTCCAATGTGATGGCCAGTTGAAAACGGGACGGGATGTCGTTATTGCTGCTTTATTGGGAGCAGAAGAATTTGGTTTCGCTACAGCCCCATTAGTTGTAATGGGGTGTGTGATGATGCGAGTATGTCATCTTGATACCTGCCCTGTCGGGATTGCCACCCAAAATCCTGAATTACGAGAAAAGTTTGACGGTCAAGCGGATCATGTAGTGAATTTTATGGAATTTGTCGCTGAGGAGGTGAGAGAACTACTTTCTGAGCTCGGTTTTAGAACATTAAAAGAAGCTGTTGGTCAAGTTGATGCACTGGATGTTTCTGATGGTGTGGACCATTGGAAAGCCGCGGGACTTGACCTTTCTCCAATCCTTTACCAGCCTCCATTACCAACCGATGCAGTTCGCTATTGCCGTGAACAGCAAGATCACGGCCTGGAACATGCCCTAGATCAAACCCTGATCCAATTAGCCGAAGGATCTCTTAAGCATGGTGATCGCGTGCATCTTGAAATGCCTATTCGTAACGTGAATAGAACCGTGGGTACGATGTTGGGTTACCATTTAACGAAGCGCTGGGGTGGCGAAGGCTTACCAGATGATACTATTCAAGTTGACTTCACGGGCTCGGCTGGGAATAGCTTCGCAGCATTTGTACCTTCAGGTATAACGCTCCGTTTATATGGGGATGCAAACGACTACCTTGGCAAGGGGTTAAGCGGAGGCAGGGTTATCGTCACTCCTCCTGAAGATGTACCGTTTGTCGCCGAAGAAAACGTCATCGCCGGAAACGTGATTCTCTATGGAGCCACTGGTGGGGAAGTGTTTATTAGAGGAATGGTTGGAGAGCGTTTCTGCGTTCGGAATTCCGGTGCACTCGCAGTGGTAGAAGGAATAGGAGACCATGGTTGTGAATATATGACTGGGGGCCGAGTGGTAATTCTTGGCCCTACTGGAAGAAATTTTGCAGCGGGAATGTCAGGTGGAATTGCATACGTGCTCGATTCTGAGGGTACATTCTCCAGTCGTGTGAATAGAGAACTGGTTGACTTGGAAGATCCAGACGAAAATGATATTGGATGGTTGCGAGAAACAATTGCAAAACATCATTCCGAAACTGACTCGGGAGTAGCGAATGAGATTATCGATTCATGGCCGAGAAGCCTTGACCAGTTTGTTAAAGTTGTTCCGCGAGATTTCAAACGTGTCTTAGCTGCAATTGCTGAAGCAGAAGCCAATGGTACAGACCTTGTTCAGGCTGTTATGCCAGCAATGAAAGGGGCATGATGGGGGACCCGAAAGGATTCATGAAACACGGGCGTATAGTCCCTGATGGCAGACCCATACCAGTTCGACTCCGTGATTGGCGAGAAGTATACGAACCATTTGACAGTGAGGTTCTTAAAACCCAAGTATCGCGATGTATGGATTGTGGGATCCCATTCTGTAACAATGGCTGTCCTTTGGGTAATTTGATACCAGACTGGAATGATTTGGTTTTCAAAAACGAATGGCGAAGAGCGATAGAAGCGCTTCACGCTACAAATAACTTCCCAGAGTTTACTGGTCGCCTATGCCCAGCTCCATGCGAAGCGGCATGTGTCTTGGGAATTAATGAAGATTCAGTCACCATAAAGCAAGCCGAAGTGGAAATTATTGAACGGGCCTGGGCTGAAGGTTGGGTTCACCCAATAATCCCGGAAGAGCAAACTGGAAAGACGGTCGCAGTAATCGGTTCTGGGCCAGCGGGGCTAGCGACAGCTCAACAACTTACTCGTGCTGGACACGCGGTATGTGTATTTGAACGGTCTGAAAAGGTGGGCGGCCTTTTGAGGTATGGGATACCTGAATTCAAGATGGAAAAACGATTCCTTGAGAGACGTATAGAGCAGATGGAGAGTGAAGGGACGGTATTCAAAACAGGTGTAGAAGTTGGAAAAGATCTAGATGTTGAAAGCCTGAGAGCGGAATATGACGCAGTCGTTTTGGCTATTGGAGCGACACAATGGCGGGAACTGCAAATTCCTGGGCGTGAATTAACTGGAATTTACCAAGCAATGGAATATCTTGTGCCAGCCAATTTAGTAGCGGAAGGACAATTAGATGAGCATCCCTTTCCTGCTTCTGGAAAAGATGTGATCATAATAGGTGGGGGAGATACGGGTGCTGACTGCCTTGGGACTGCCCATCGTCATGGCGCTGCTTCTATTCTTCAATTCGAGATTATGCCTGAACCCCCTGAGTTAAGAGATGCATCGACGCCATGGCCAACATGGCCGTTGATGCTTAGAACCTCCTCAGCGCATAAGGAAGGCGGCGAAAGAATATTTTCAATAAGTACAAAGCGATTCTCCGGAGAGGGAGGGAATGTCACTTCTTTGGAAACTATTGACGTCGAGACTATCTACGATGGAGGACGGATGCGATTTGAAGAGATTGGTGGGACCGAACGCGAATATAAGGCAGATTTAGTTTTTCTTGCACTCGGATTCACTGGGCCAGAACAAGAAGGTTTAGCAACAGAGCTTGATGTGGATGTTGATAACAGAGGAAACATTTACCGTGATGAAAATTGGATGAGTAGTTCGGATGGAGTGTTTGTGGCCGGAGACGCAGGTAGAGGACAAAGCCTCATTGTATGGGCAATAGCAGAAGGTAGATCTTGCGCAGCAGCAGTTGATCAATGGCTACAGGGAAACTCCTTACTCCCAAAGCCAGTAACTCCTCTAACTCAACAGTTGAGGTAGGCTCTCTACCAACTCGGAGCTGAATCAAGAAACTCGAGCGCACTTTCTATAAAGGTAAAATCTTTCGGCGTGGCAAAATGGTCTACTCCCTTTAGTGTGATCAGATTTGCTTCTGGTAGAGATTCGATAAGGGTAGTTGCCGGTCTAGCGAAATCTCTGTCACCGAGCACTACGAGAACAGGTAAATTTACTGCATTGAGATGGGCCGGAGATATGGACATGTCTTCTTGCTGTAGGCACTCTGCAATAAATTTACCGTTTATGTCTGGATGATCTGCAAGTTGAGAGAAGTAACGGCTTTCTGGGTCATCAGAATTTTCGTTCCCACTGATAGCTGTAAAAATTTTTTTCCCATGTAATTCGTCTGGCTCAAAAAGACTATCCCCAACACCAGCTATAACAATTTTCCTAAACTGAGCGGGATTCCTTATTGCTAATTTTAAAAGGATTCTTGCTCCAAGTGAAAAAGCTACTGCATCAACTTTTTTATTTTCTAATTTTTTCTCCCGTTTGGGGCTCTGGGTTGTGGGGTTGGGGCTGCCGGAGGGGTCTTGGCCCGGGGCCCTGGCAGCGGGGCCAGGGCTGCGGGCGGGGGAACGGTGAGAATACCTTCTGTGGGGCAGCTCGGGCAGGCACAACGGTCTCGGATGTGCTTGTCCACGACGAAGTGGCCGGGCACCCAATTCACCTGATGGGAAGTCGCCTTTCCAGCAGGGCGAAGCGGACCACCGCACCGGTGGCACGCGGCAGCGGGATCAGCTCGACAGTGGATGTCACGGACTGGGAGTCCGATGTTCTGGAGCTTTCGCCGTCTGGGTTTTCGTTTTCGAGTCGCTCGGCCGGCACGGGATGAGGGCTTCTTGGATGCTGGGTCTGGCTTGGGGAGCAGGGTGCGTGGCGGGGGATGGACTTCTCCAGAAAAAGGGAGTACGCCCTGGT
>CAJWET010000157.1 GCA_913031515.1 uncultured Acidimicrobiaceae bacterium
GCCGGCCTAGGAAGCCGTTTGAAAAAATATACTAATGATTTGCCGAAATGCATTCAAGGCATAGAGGTGCTTGTAGTCAGGGGCATAACGGTCACTGCTGAAGCTCTCCGTGCTGCTGATCGTTTGACATTAATTGTTCGCGCCGGAGCAGGTGTTGACACCATTGATGTAGATGCTGCTTCAGAGCTAGGGGTACACGTCTGCAATGTTCCGGGGAAAAACGCAGCGGCAGTGGCTGAGCTGGTATTTGCCCTTTTGCTAGCGATAGATAGGCATATTGTTGATGGGGCTATGGATTTACGGCAGAGGCGTTGGAATAAGAAAAACTATTCAACTGCCGATGGGATTATGGGGAAAACCATCGGGATTATCGGATTGGGGGGAATCGGACTTAGTGTCGCCGAACGAGCGAAGGCATTCGGGTTGCGAGTAGTTGGGCAGAGAAAGAGTGGCCGCTTACCTGAAGTCGAACAACGTATTCGACAAATCGGAATCAGGCTAACTGATTCTTTGGAAGAGCTCGTCGCCCAAAGTGATGTTGTCTCTGTGCACCTTCCTGTTACTGATGAAACAGTCAACCTGATAGATAAAGATCTTCTCAGCTTCTTCAAGGATGAAGCTATTCTAATCAATACCAGCAGAGGGGAGATCATAGACGAGTCTGCACTCATTCTAGCGATGGAAGATCGAGGAATTAGAGCTGGTTTAGACGTATTCTGTGACGAACCTAGCTCGGGAGAAAAAATTATTGCCTCAGATATAGCTAGCCACCCTTCTGTTGTGGGAAGCCACCATATCGGTGCTTCCACAAAGCAGGCAAGCAAAGCAATTGCGGATGGGGTTGTCGAGGCCATTTCAAGTTTTGAGACTGGGTCTCCGTTGCATTGTGTTAATGAAGCACCTGCTGGAGAAGGGACGTCTCAAGTGAGAGTCCGCCATCTTGATCGTGTTGGAGTACTTGCATCAGTTCTCTCAACCCTCCGAGCAGCTGATTTGAATGTCCAATACATGGACAACCGTGTATTTAGTGGCAAGAAAGCTGCTGTGGCAAGTATTGAAGTAGCAGGCCCAGTACCTGCGGATTTATATGAAGAACTATCAGCTCTTGACCATGTTCTAGGAGTTTCACTTCTAGATAAGAGGAACGTATAGGGCTATGGCATCCAATTTGCTCCAGCGGGTAGAAGCCCAGCTTGTCCGACAAGAATGGGCTGAAAGAGTGGTTTCACCTGCCTATGACACGCTTAGACCTCACCAAAGGTATGAGCTAATGGAGAGAGACCCGTATGTGTTTCTTCACGTTACTCGGTCATTTGGCGACGACCAGCGTCAAGTAACTCCTGAAGAAGTTTCCGCTTCAAATGCTGAAGCACTTTCGCGTCTTTTGGCAGCTGGGGTATACGAGGAAGCACGTGAGCCATCCCTTTACCTTTACCAACTTCAGTCAGGGGACCACGAGCAAACAGCGATAATCGGTGATGTACCATTTCCGGCCGTGAAAGAGGGAAGGATTCTTCCGCATGAACGAACTCACCCGCACCGTTCGCTGCATCTTGCAGATCATCTAGAAAAGATCGGAGTTCATTCTTCACCAGTGGCACTTGGATATGAAGATGATGCTGAAGTTGCATCGGTGATCTCTGCCATACAAAATCATGCAACTCCATTCTTGGACTTCCAGCGAGAGGACCTGATCACGCAAAAGATTTGGTCTGTACCCGAACAAGATGCAAACGTTCTCTTGACCCTGATGCATGACAAGCAAGCATACGTAGTTGATGGTCACCATCGAGTGAGTGCGGCTACAGAAATGTGGAAAAGGAATGGTGAATCTGAAAAATACGGGCAGCTATTCGCAGCTCTTTTCCCATTGGGCGAGCTAAAGATCAGTGCCTTTCATCGCCGTGTTACCGATATGGCGGGCCATAGTTTAGACAGTCTCTATCAGGAAATAGCCGCCCAAGATTTTACCATCCTTCCGTTAGACAGGTCTGAGAATCCAAGGCCAGCGGCATGCGGAGAGTTCTCAATGTACGTCGATCATCAATGGACCGTGATTAAACCTTCCAGAATGCACCCATCAGAAATAGATTCTGGCCTTTTACAAAAGAGGATCCTCGAACCTGTCTTTAACATTGATGAGATTGAATCAGACAATAGGCTGCATTACCTTCCAGGGGACGCAGGTTTAAGCCATCTAGTAGAACTAACGGACAGAGAGGGAGGGGTTGCGTTCGCGCTCCACCCTGTTCCGATGACCCAATTGCTTTCCGTTGCCAATCGAGGAATGACCTTTCCCCCAAAAAGCACATACTTTCAACCCAAGGTGCGATCAGGAATATTCCTAGTGCGCAGATAGAGCAAACAGTTAGAGTTCGGTAATTCTTTTAAACCCCTCCGCCATTTCTGTCTCTGCAAGTTCGCCGAATGAGCAGAGTTGGAGGACGATACGTTCTCGGAACGTTTCCAACCCGTGGTCTTCATTACCCTCAACTATTCCCATTGTTGAAACAAACTGACTTCTATGCGATTCAAGAGCATTTAGTTTTTGCTTTTCGTAACCATCACATGTTTCCAAATGGTCGATTTCTTCTGCTTCAAATAAAAAAAGTTCGGATGGGCGATGTGGAGGAAGTTCAGAATTGATTAGAAAGAAAGGATCGCGTGCGGCGACGATTCCTTCGATTGTTAGATGGCCTGCATTCCTGTGGTCAGGATGTAACCGATACCTTTTCCATGGGTCGTGACCAAGGACCACATTAGGTTGAAGTTTCCGAATCCAAGATGCGACAATTTCCCGCTCTTCAATTCCGGCGTTTAACTCGCCGTCAATCAAGTCCAAAAAAACAAGTTCCCCTGAGACACCGAGCAGATCTGCGGCAGCACGCTGCTCGGCCTTCCGCAGGGTAGTTAATTCTGCAGGGTCGGCAGATGAGTCCCAAGATCCCTTTGACCCATCGGTAGCGATCATCAGACTCACTTCACAACCATCGGCCGCCCATTTTGCTAGAGTCGCGCCAGCACCAAATTCGATGTCATCTGGGTGAGCTCCTATTGCGAGAGCTTTACTTGGGGTTGGAATATTTTGACTGACCACAGTGACACTCTAGGGGAGATCTTACTTTGGTAACCCAAAATCAGAAAGATCGTCAGGATTATCTATATCAAATCCAAGATGAGTATTTTCAATGATTGTTACTGGCAAAGAAAACCTTTCAGCCTCGGCTTTGTGTCTAGCGAAAGAGCCCGGCCCGTATTTGAAAGAAAAATCTATGTTTGGAGGTAGTCCAATGACATTTGTTCCATCACGGTGCCGGTCCGGTACAAGGACGATCCCATTGTGTTCAAAAAGAGAGAGCAGGCCTTCAGGATTGATTAAGTCCGCGTGCGTGACTATCGCTTTTTTTATTCCTAATTTCGCTAGAGTACCCAACCCGACTTGTGCTGCTTCGTTGAGGCCGGCGTGAGGGTTCCGGATAACTTGGGCACCCATCTGCAAAGCCCAGCCTTCAACTTGTTGATCTTCACATATGACCCAGGCAGGAACTCCTATGCATGCTTTGATCACCCCTTCTGCTAATGAGCGTGATAGGTCGGCTCGTTCCGAAGGGTTAAGCACTGAAGCCAAGCGGATTTTCGCGCTATCGAATGCCTTGATGGGTATGAGAACTCCACAATTATCCATTGCTCAGATTCTAGGGGGGTCTTGTTATCTATTGCGCGGTATCTGAATCAGAGCTTGTTCTGAGGTACGATTCTTCGGTGGCTAATAGTGTTGCAGTTATAGGTGGAGGATCGTGGGGGACCACAGTTGCTCACCTCGTATCTCAAAATGCGGAGACGAAGTTGTGGTGCCGAGACCCTAAAGTAGCGGCCTCCATTATGCAAGATCATCGAAATTTCCATTATTTGCCTTCCTATGATCTCAGACCGGAACTCGAAGCCTCAATACATCTA
>CAJWET010000158.1 GCA_913031515.1 uncultured Acidimicrobiaceae bacterium
TTTTAGGGACCACGCCTTCTAAAGCTATGAGCATTTCAGAGGTTAATTCACCTGTTCCGAAGAGTGCATCAGCTGCGAGCCTTGCCTTTGCTGCAGCGTCCGCACCATGAACAAGCGTAGTGATTTCGTCCGCAATCCGTTGTTGGCCATAGCGGTTCTCAGGAGATTTCTCATGTTCGACGACCACTGCATCTATTTCTTCAAGGCTCATCAGGGTGAGTTGCATCAGGAACTTTCGGACATCTCGGTCATCGACACTAAGCCAGTATTGGTGAAATTCATACGGAAGTGTCAGGTTGGGATCAAGCCATATTGCACCATCAATTGATTTTCCGTACTTTTGTCCATCACTTCTTGTGATGAGTGGCCACGTCAGTCCATGGACTGCATTGCCATTTCTTCGTCGAACTAGATCAACTCCTTGAGCTATGTTCCCCCATTGATCCGAACCTCCAATTTGCAATTCGCAATTGTGGTGATTGTGCAGCCACCAGAAGTCGAAAGCTTGAAGGAGCATGTAGGAGAATTCTGTGTATGAAATTCCATGCTTGCCTTCCATCCTCGTCCGCACGGAATCTTTAGCCACCATTTGGTTCACCGTTACGTGTTTCCCAACATTCCGAAAGAAATCCAGAACGTTAACGTCCTTAGTCCATTCGTAGTTGTTAACTAGTTCCGCTCTATCGAGATCAACTAATCTCTCCAATTGTTTACGGATCCCTTCAACGTTCTTTTCAAGAGTCTCTTCATCTAAAAGGTTTCGCTCTTCTAAGCGACCACCTGGGTCTCCGATCATCCCTGTCGATCCTCCGATTAGAACAATGGGTTTATGTCCAGCCTCTTGAAATCTTCGGAGCATTAGGACTCCAATGAAGTTTCCAATGTGCAGGCTAGGCGCCGATGGGTCGATCCCGTGGTACAGGGTTACTGGTCCAGATGACAGGAGTTCTTCTAATGCACTCCTATCGGTGGTGTCTTGGATCATTTCTCGCTGTTCCAAGTCGCCGATGATGCTCGCATTACTCATACCCTGAACCTTAGGCCTGTTTGAGGCTGTCGGGAGTGATTTTCCAAAGACTCTGGTTCAGTTTTCATTTGGGCGCTTGGCAAAAGAGGTTGAGCGACGTAATGCTTACATGAGCGGGAGTGTTTTCTATGGAAAATTATTCAAATGACAACGTCATACACAAAAGATGGACCCCTTGGAGAGTCGCTTCTCTAATTCTCCTATTAGTTATTATTGCTTTTTGGATCTGGGCTTTGTCTCCTTTGGCACCACAAGGCCACCCCGACAAGCTCGATGACTCAACCTTTGCGCTAGCGGCAAAGCCTTTTTGTGTAGAAACAGAAAATGACCTGAAGGATTTACCTCTTGCCCTAACTTCTAGAACCCCTGAAGAACGAGCACAACTTATTGACTTGGGAACTGCGATCTATAGGGATCTTCTCCAGTCTTTAGCGGGAATAGTTCCTGACCCAAATACCAATGATGGGAGAATCGTTAAACTTTGGATAGATGACTACAAGGTCTATTTGAATGACAGGGATTTGTATGCAGATAAGTTCAGGGCAGGAATAGATGAAGCCTTCACTGTTTCGAAGAAAGGCAACCGATGGGTTACTGAACCAATCGACGAATTTGCTAAAGCCAATGACCTCAAAGAATGCATGACCCCGTTGGATGTATGAAAATACCTGCGCGTCATTTTCAAAACTAATTCTCTAGTCCCAATTGTATATCTCGGGGCTTACGCGATACTTCTCGAGCGTATCAGGACCACATACTCCAGTTCCCAACCCTCGAAGAGCAGTATCGACATGCACTTCGTCGGTATCTCGATCGGCAAGAGAAACACGTTTACAATATGCCTTGAAATCACGTTTTGATTCCTTCCGTGAAGGAGATGGTGCTAAAACATGTTCATGGATCTAGACACCCCCTCTGTTGATTACGTTCTTTCAACAACACGCTCAGTGCGTCTGAGACTTGACTTTGATCGAAATGTTGATTTACAGATTGTTTTGGATTGTATAGATATAGCCGAGCAGGCTCCAACAGGTGGAAATATGGGCAGTCGCAGATGGGTAGTGGTAACCGATAAAGCCCAGAAAGAGAAGATCGCTGAGCTTTATCTTAAGTCAGCAGGAAATTGGATGATCAAAACAAGAGACAAGATTTCTGGAACCAGTCACCCCAATGAAAAAATGATCGAATCGGCTGCATACTTAGCAGAAAATTTGGCGAAATCTCCTGTAATAGTAATCCCGGTAATTATTGGAATCCATGACAATTCTGGCCGCCCCGGTCTTTTTGATTCTGTCATACAAAGCGCTTGGAGTTTCTGCCTCGCTCTAAGAGCCCGAGGTTTAGGAAGCGCATGGACAACGGCAATATTAAGCGAACAGGATGAACTCAAAGAGATTTTAGATATCCCTAGTGGAATTACAGAAATTGCAATGTTCCCAGTTGCCTGGACGAAGGGTACGGACTTCTCAAAGATCTCGAGAACTCCTTCTCGTGAAATAACCTTTTTTGACGAATACGGATTGACATTTGAAAATGGCCCGAGTTCACCCATATCTTTCTCAGACGGCCCAGGAGTTTCAGTAGAGGTAGATATCGATTGCCCTGTATCGAAAGTCTGGGAGATAGCTACTGATATTAATTTTCCCGCTAAATTCTCAAATGAGTTCGTATCCGCCGAGTGGGATAATGATATTAAAGAAGTAGGTCTTGGTTCAAAATTTACTGGAAAAAATAATAACAAAAACATCGGCGAATGGACGGTTGAGTGCACCATAGACGTGTACGATCAACAACGAATTTTTGGTTGGTGCACCGGCGACCCTTCTTCACCTGGAGCTCGATGGCGGTTCGAACTTGAAGCCTTTGGAAGCTCGACAAGACTCTGCCACAAAGTACTTCTAGGGCCGGGATCTTCAGGACTAACCCGCTTAATTGAACAGCAACCAGACAAAGAAGACCGGATAATCTACATCCGTGCCGCTTCAATTAAGGAGAATATGACCAATGTTGTTGAAGGGATAAAGACGTATTTAGAGTCTTAGTGTTCAAGTCGTTCGGTTTCGGGTAAACGGACAAGGGGGATTTTTCGATTTGTTCTTTCCTGATAATTCTCATACCAAGCCCTATCAGCACATAGTTGCCTCCAGACAAGATCTCGTTCTTCTCCTTCAAGGATTTCAGCTTCAGACCAGAATTTCCCGTCTTGCACTTGGCAAAGGAGACTTGGATTAGCCTTCCTGTCACGTAAGTTGACGAACCATGATGGATTTTTCTCTGCCCCGGCGAAAGAAGCCACTACTACGCGTACACCATTCCGATCTCTCCAAGTTGGAAGCGCTACCTTGTGTTCTTTACCTGACTTGCGGCCTACCGTAGTAAGAAGGACGTGATGCATTCCAGCTTGGATCCAAACAAGATCATCATCGGTCATTTCCATGGCCTGAACATGTGTCTTTGTTAATTCAACTATTTCTGGTCTTGATGGTGTTTCCCATACCTGTTCAACAAGCTGTTCGGTTGGTTGAAATTTTTCCGACATATCTGTTCTCTAGCTCTTAATCTAAATCAAGCCCAAAGAGCCTAATAGCATTGCCTCTAGCGATCTTGTCAATAGTTTCCTGTTCAAGGTGACCGAATAACTCTTCGGCTATGGAGTGAGAATTGGGAAACGTTCCATCCTGATGTGGGTAATCCGTTTCGAATAGGACATTCTCAACTCCAATTTTATCAAGCATCTCAATTCCAACTGTGTCTTTAAAGAAACAGCTATGCACATGCCTACGATAATAATACGACGGAGGTTGCGGAATTCTGTTTTCCCCTTGGGCCCACTGGTGTGTACGCCAAGTGTCATCCGCACGTTCAATGAAATAAGGAATCCAACCGATTTGGCTTTCAGCGTAGAGAAGTTTTAG
>CAJWET010000159.1 GCA_913031515.1 uncultured Acidimicrobiaceae bacterium
CATCAATATGCTCAATGCCAACAGAGAGACGGACAAGCCCCGGGTAGACACCGGTATCTGCTTGCTCTTCTTCCGTAAGCTGACTGTGGGTTGTTGAAGCCGGATGGATCACTAAGCTCCGTACATCCCCGATATTGGCTACGTGACTGTGGAGTTCCAGTCCTTCGACGAATTTCCTGCCAGCTTCAATACCGCCTTTGATATTGAAAGCTGGGATCGCTCCATAGCCTTTCCCGCCAGTTAGTTCAGTAGCTCGAGCATGCCATGGGCTGCTTTCTAGCCCTGCATACGCAACTGATTCAACTTGATCATGGCCTTCTAGATACTGGGCGACAGCGAGCGCGTTACTAACGTGCCGTTCCATGCGCAGGCTCAGAGTTTCTAGTCCTTGCAAGAACAAAAACGAGTTGAACGGGGTTATTGCTGCACCATAGTCACGAAGCATCTGGACTCGGGCCTTGATGACATAGCTACCATGACCGAGTGCCGGCCAGTAAGCTAGCCCACCATAACTCGGATCAGGCTCAGTCATATTGGGAAACTTTCCACTTGCCCCCCAATCGAAACTCCCTCCGTCTACAAGTACTCCACCAATTGAATTACCATGACCTCCGATGTATTTCGTCGCTGAATGCACGACAATATCTGCTCCGTGCTCAAAGGGCCGGACAAGATACGGCGTCGCCGCCGTATTATCGACCATAAGCGGAACTCCATTTTTATGTGCTACTTCGCTAACACCACTGATGTCAAGCCAGTTGTTTTTCGGATTCGGATTAACTTCTCCATAAAAAAGCTTTGTGTTATCTTGAACAGCTTCTTGCCAAGCATCTAGATCATCAGGGTCTTCGACAAAAGTCACATCAATCCCGATTTTTGGCAAGGTGTAATGAAATAGGTTATATGTGCCCCCATATAGCGACGCTCCTGAGACCAGATGGTCACCCGATTCAAGGATTGTGAGTATTCCTAGCGTCTCTGCAGCCTGTCCAGACGCCAACGCTAATGCACCTGGGAGCCCTACAGCCGTCTCGGTAGCACCCTCTAGTGCAGCTACACGCGCCTCAAACACCCCTTGAGTGGGATTCATGATCCGCGTGTAAATATTCCCTATTTCTGCGAGAGCAAACAGGTTCGCTGCGTGCTCGGCGCTATTAAATGTAAATGATGTTGTTTGGTATATTGGAACAGCTCTCGCATTAGTTGCTGCATCCGGTTCCTGTCCAGCATGAATCTGCTGTGTTTCAAACTGCCAATCACTCATGATTTCCCTCCTATTTGGAGGAGACCCTTCGCTTTGACGCTTCCGCTTAAGATATTTGTCTGGGACAATTACTTGCGCTTTAGCACCACATCCCCGAATTCACGGGAAGCACCTTGGGTGTCCGTCCTAGGTTGCTGGGCCCACCTTATTGTGGACCACTCTTAATGTTCCTTTGATTCAACCAGAAAGATCGAGAGTTCGCAACCTCGAAAGGAACTTTGTTTGAAAATCCGGCTAATACTATCCCTGACCACCACTTGAATCTTTGACGCTTTGTTTCCCTGAAGAGATCCACGGCATCATCGAGCGGAGTTCCTTGCCGATTTTTTCTATTGGGAGATCGTGGCCCGTTGCCTCTAGTGCAAGGAAGTTTTTCCGTCCGCCTCGGGATTCAGCAACCCACTCCTCTGCAAACTCACCACTTTGAATCTCTGCGAGGATTGCCTGCATAGTTTCGCGAACGTGATCGTCTATTACTCGGGGTCCTCGTGTGAGATCTCCATACTCTGCGGTATCTGACACGCTATAGCGCATTCCTGCTATGCCCTCTTCATACATTAAGTCAACAATAAGTTTTAGCTCGTGCAAGCACTCGAAGTAGGCGATCTCTGGTTGATATCCAGCTCCAACAAGAGTGTCGAAACCACTCCGGACTAGTTCTGTAATTCCACCACAAAGAACAACTTGCTCTCCGAAAAGATCGGTCTCACATTCCTCTGTGAATGTAGTTTCTATGACTCCGGCTCGTGCTCCTCCGATGCCATCAGCATAAGCTAAGGCAAACTCCTTTGCTGTCCCTGAGGCATCGTTTTCAACAGCTATAAGGCAAGGCACCCCTCCTCCCTCTACATAGGTCCTTCGTACGAGATGTCCAGGACCTTTAGGGGCAACCATGACCACATCGACATTGCTCGGAGGTTGAATCAGGTCAAATCTGATGTTGAATCCGTGGGAAAACATTAAGACATCCCCTGGGTTCAAGTTTGGTCCGATGTGGACATCGTATATGTCGGCTTGTTCGGTATCTGGGAGGAGTATCATGACGGCATCTGCCCACGCCGAAGCATCAGCTATGTTCATCACGGTAAGTCCTTCAGCTTCTGCTTTCGCGACAGAGGAAGATTCAGGACGTAGGCCAACACATACTTCTATACCTGACTCTTTCAGGTTCAGGGCATGTGCATGCCCCTGAGATCCATAGCCTAGGACGGCAACTTTCTTCCCGTCGATGTGTGATCTATCTGCATCTGCTTCATAGTAGATATTTGCCACTAGTTTCTCCTTCATCTTGACTTTACGTTATCGGTGAATTTATCTGAAAGTTCTATTTATAGAAGTCCAAATTGTTTTAGTCATTACTCGATATTTGCAAGGGCAATTGTCCCAGTTCGTTGGACTTCGATAATACCGAAATGTTCAAGTGAGGCTTCGAATCTTTCTATCTGATCAACATCTCCAGATAGTGAAACCATTATCCTTTGCGGCCCTATGCTAAGAATGTTCGCTTCGAAACTTTCGATATTTTTCATAACTTGGTCTTCTTGCCCTTCTTCGACTCGAACTGTCGCAAGTATAAGTTCGCGAGTGACTGATTCGGTTGGTGCCAATTCTTGTATTTCAACGACGTTGATCAGTTTGTCGAGTTGTTTTACGACCTGTTCAAGGGGGGCTGACTCAGCGTCGACAACAATCGTGAGCCTACTAAAGAGTTCGATTTCTGTAGGAGCTACTGCGAGAGAAACAATGTTAAACCCGCGTCTTGCAAACAGTCCCGCTACTCGAGCAAGCACACCAGGCTTATTTTCGACTCTTACAACAAGAGTATGGAAGGGATTTTCAGACATTACGTTGTTTCCTGTGATGGGTGGACAATTACATCACTATTAGATTTTCCAGCGGGCACCATAGGGTATACATTCTCCCCTGCTTCTGTTCTGAAATCGATGACGACAGGTCGATCGTCTACCTCGTTTGCTTGTTCGATTGCGGGTTGAACCTCTTCTGGGGATTCAACACGAATTCCGACGCACCCCATTGCTTCTGCCAGCAATTTGTAATCGGGCAGATCGGACTGAAGATAGACTTCACTGTACCGTTCGTTATAGAAGAGTTCTTGCCATTGACGAACCATCCCAAGGTAGCCGTTGTTAAGTACTGCTATCTTTACCGGTAGATTTTCTCTGCGCGCGGTCACAAGTTCTTGGTTGGTCATTTGGAAGCAGCCATCGCCATCTATTGCCCATACCATCCGGTCTGGAACCCCTGCTTTCGCCCCAATGGCTGCAGGAACTGCAAATCCCATTGTTCCTAAGCCACCAGAATTTATCCATGTGTAGGGGTGGTTAAAGTGCCAGAATTGACTCGCCCACATCTGGTGCTGCCCGACGCCAGATGCAACGATAGTGTCATCGGGGGTCAAGTCACGCAGTTGCTCAACGACGTATTGTGGTTTGAGGCCTTCACCTGGCTCCCAATCATCATAAACGAGGGGAAATCGCTCTTGCCACCCGCTTATCTTCGATTTCCATTCATTCCGGTCAGGGTGCTGTCTAGTTTCTTGTAATTTTTCCCATTCCTTAAAACGATCTTTGTGTTTAAACCTATTATGAGACCATAAATAATTTTCAGGTTGTTCTTTTATATTTTTCTCTGTAATTCGTAAAAACTGATCTGTAATT
>CAJWET010000160.1 GCA_913031515.1 uncultured Acidimicrobiaceae bacterium
ATACCACTTGTCGTCATTATTGGTACGGAAGACGTTTCCCCATCGACTATCAACTCTGTATACTACGAGGCTTTCATTACGAATTCTGGCATGCTGGATTCATCTCGCTTTGATGCTCCTAAAGATGAATGGGAGGCGATATCACTATGCTACACTTCGGGCACCACCGGGAATCCTAAAGGAGTGGTGGGCCACCATCGTGGTGCTTATCTCAATAGTATTTCTGCGATTCTCGGAACTGGCTTGAGTTCCAAGACGATCTATCTGTGGACCCTTCCGATGTTCCATTGCAATGGTTGGGGCATGCCGTTTGCGCTAACGGCGATGGGAGTCCCTCAGGTGGTTTTGCGGAAAGTTGATGGCGAGGAGATCCTCCGACGAGTTCAAAAGCATGGAGTGACGTTGATGTGTGGAGCTCCCGCTGTGGTCGCGTCGATTCTTGATGCCGCGACCACATGGGAAGGCCCAATTCCTGGAACAGGCCGGACCAGAATTGTTGTCGCTGGAGCCCCACCTCCTACATCAATCATTGAACAAGTCGAAATAGTTCTGGGTTGGGAATTTATTCAGATATACGGTTTAACAGAAACAGCTCCGCTTCTGACGATGTCGCGAGGTAGAACAGAGTGGGATCATTTGCCCAGCCCAGAGAGAGCACAACTACTTGGACGTGCGGGAGCGCCAGCCCTAGGTGTGAAGATCAAGGTTACGGATGACGGGGAGATCCTCGCCCGCTCTAACCATGTCTTAAAAGGTTACTGGGAACAGCCGGAAGCAACGCAAGGTGCTATTCGTTCAGGTTGGTTCCACACGGGCGATGGTGGATACATTGATGAAGAAAACTATGTCTCTATCGCAGATAGGAAAAAGGACGTCATTATCTCAGGCGGGGAAAACGTTTCCTCTATTGAAGTTGAAGATGTTCTCTTCTCACATGATGCTGTGACAGAGGTGGCTGTTATCGGAGTCCCCGACGACAAATGGGGAGAAACCGTTAAGGCGTTGGTAGTTGTTGACAGCGAAATCACTGAGCAGGAACTCATCGATTATTGCCGTGAAAAACTAGCCCACTACAAATGTCCCACATCAATCGAATTCCGTGATGAACTCGCTAGAACAGCAACTGGGAAGCTCCAGAAATACAAACTCCGCGCCCCGTATTGGGAAGGCCAAGAAAAACAGGTTAACTAGCAACATACAAACTCTAACTTGTTTCACGATGAGGTCGTTCAGGCATAGATATCAACCGTAGGAGACTTCTCCCTAGGTTTGTGAATCTACCTGCCAATTGGTTGTGATTTGGGGCACAAGCAATTAGAAAATTGTGTACCCACCATCCAAACATACCTGCTGGCCAGTATGGAAAGTCTGTGACGGGTCAGCAAGGAAAGCCCCAACCTCTCTGAATTCGCTGGGGTCACCCCAACGGCGGACAGGAGTCCGCCTTGTCGTTACCTCCCGAAATCGGTCATTTTCAAACGCCGGCTCAGCAAGTTCAGTCACCGTCCACCCGGGAAGCAGAGCATTGACCCTTATTTTATGTCGTGCTAGGGCAACAGCGAGCGCGCGTACAAGCCCCGTAACTGCGGTTTTCGCAGTTCCATAGGCTTCATTACCAGCAGCCCCATGAACAGCAGATGTCGAAGAGACAGCGACAAGGCTTCCACCTGACCCTTGGGAGATTAACTGCTTTGCGGCTTCTCGCATACACAAGAAAACACCATCAAGATTGACAGCCATTACTTTCTGCCATTCTTCAAGAGAAAGGTCCACGAAAGGCGTTCCAGTTCCAGGCCGGCCAGCATTGGCGAATAAGCCATCAATCCGGCCAAAATCTGAAATTGTTTCTTCCATTGATTCAAGAATTGCCGACTCTGAACTGACATCACAAACATATGCCTCTGCAGGGACTCCTAGTTTTTGCAGAGTTTCTACAGCATTCCTGTTTTTGGTTTCATTCCGAGCCCATATGGCGATTGAACCTCCGGCAGCAGCTATTCCTTCAGCCATGCCGAGACCAATGCCGCCATTGCCACCAGTAATGATAAATACCTTCCCAGACAAATCAGGCATCGTGAATCTCGTTCTCAAGTAATGGAATGACTGATTCGGCGATAAGAGTTACGTGGTCGAGATCGTCTTCATCAAGTACTTGGAGGTAAAACCGAGTAGCGCCAACTTGTTGGAAAGCCATGATTTTTTCAACTGCTTCCTCGGGCATTCCAGCAACACCATTCTCCCTAAGTTCGGATGCGTCACGGCCAATTCTCTCAGCGCGTTTCGCCAGCTCTTTTTCTGAATCAGCGACGCATACTACCTGAGCCACTGACAAGACAAGATCCTCCGGATCGCGGCCAATGGATTCGCATGCTTGGCTTACCCGTCCAACCGCACCTTGGAATTCTTGAGGAGGCCGGAAAGCGAAATTGAATTCATCAGCGAACTGGGCAGCTAAATTTGGTGTCCTTTTCGGGCCACCGCCTCCAATGATGATAGGGATTCCCGGATCTTGCATTGACCGGGGGAGAGCCGGGCAATTATCAAGAGATACGGTTATTCCCTCAAAATCAAATGTCGCATCGGCTGGAGTGTCACGAAATAAGCGGAGAATTTCAAGCTGGTCCTCCATGCGGTCAAAGCGTTCTTTAAGCGAGGGGAATGCTATTCCCAGCGCGTGATGTTCACGGTCAAACCATCCAGCGCCAACTCCAAGTTCTAATCGCCCCTGAGACATTTGATCAACTTCGGCAGCGATAACAGCTAGCCGACCCGGCTTCCTGAACGTCGCCGAACACACAAGAGACCCGATCCTGATTGATGTGGTATCACGCGCTAGTCCGGCCAGAGTCGTCAATGCATCTGTTGGCCCCATTCTTGGATCGCTCTCACCCATAACGTGATAATGATCACTGACGAAAAAACCGTCAAACCCCAAACCCTCCGCATGGGTAGCGAGCCTTGAGAGCCGGTGGTATCCAGCGCCTTGCTGGGGTTCAGTGAAAATTCGAAGATCCATAACGGGTCCAGTAAATAGTTTAGCTAGCGGGGTTAAGCGCAGTTTCTAATGCGGCGCTCTGATCCGCTGCCCACCTAACGGACAGTGGTGATTCAGCAACGAACCCATTGCTACCATGGAAAGCCCCAGGGTAGACATGGAGCTCTACGGGAATCCCAGCTTGCGACAAACGTTGTGCGTATTCAATATCTTCATCTATAAAAATATCTAGTGTTTCAATAGCCTCATCAACTCGCATGCCTCTCAAATCAACTCTCTGGCTGTCAAGTGTTTCAATGTTATATTTTACTATAGATTTCTTATTCTGAACTTCTATGTTATTTTGATCTACTAGAATTAGCCTTCCAATATTTACTGATATTTTTTTCCAATCCCATTTAAAATTCGGGATGTGAAAGAACCCAGTTGATATTGTAAATAAAGAGAGGACACCATCTTTTGTGTTGAATATGATGATGGCTGGTCCCGTCCACAAAGGCATAAGTCCGTTATCTGGAAACCATTCAACATCAACAATATATCTTTCTTCAATAATATCAGTGAAGTGAATATGTATTGCTGTCTTACCGTCCATTAATTTCTTACCATTTATTTCATATACTTCTGGTA
Organism: uncultured Acidimicrobiaceae bacterium; assembly: GCA_913031515.1. Taxonomy (GTDB): domain Bacteria; phylum Actinomycetota; class Acidimicrobiia; order Acidimicrobiales; family UBA8592; genus UBA8592. The sequence continues at coordinate 3,626 of CAJWET010000160.1, forward strand.
AGCCATTATCATCATCAGCGAAAGAGTTATTGGTAAAGAGAAGGAGGAGAAAAAGGAGAAGTGTTTTCAAAATCGAGAACATTGTCCAACACTAACAGTAAGCATATCTTGACGATAGGTGTCTAGATTATCAATTGCACCCCATCTATCTATCTCCCCGTGAAAGTTACTATGGTGGAACCAATCATTTGGACTGAAAACAAAGGTGCTTAAACCAATTTGACAAGTGATTTTAGTAAGCACATTGCTTTCTAATGACCACGCTTCTGAACAAAGTAACTCATCTCC
>CAJWET010000161.1 GCA_913031515.1 uncultured Acidimicrobiaceae bacterium
TCTAGTTCGGGTTGCCAAAGTGTTGGGGTACTACGTAACGGTCTGCGATGCTAGATCTGTCTTTGCTACAACGAAGAGGTTCCCGCAAGCTGACGTCGTCGAAACGCAATGGCCGGACAAATTGCTCCAGACATTAGAGTCTTCATTGGGGGTTCGTGACGCTGTTTGCGTCTTAACTCACGACAACAAATTTGATGTACCAGCAATTACCGCTGCGCTCAAGACCGGTGTTGGTTATATCGGGGTTATGGGAAGCAGGAAAACACATGAAAATCGTACAGCCCGCCTCCGCGAGGCTGGTGTTAACGAAGAAGAGTTTAAACGCATCATGTCGCCTATAGGTTCAGATATTGGAGCGAGGACCCCAGAAGAGACAGCCATTTCAATTTGCGCGGAAATTATCGCACTACGAACCGGCCGTGAGGCACATAGCCTTAAAAAAGGGTCTGGACCGATCCACGAACAAAGCGCCTAGAAAACAATACCATGCTTTAAAGCATTGGGATTTATCTCAATTCCCTACAATGGGGGAGTGGAAAGCACTATAGAAAATCGACCAAACCGGAATGACACGGTAGCAGCGGTCATTCTCGCAGCGGGACTAGGGGAACGGTTTGAAGGAGACACCCACAAACTTCTCGCCCCATTCAGAGGGAAACCCGTGCTTCAGTGGGTGATTGAAGCTACAAGCGAAGCCGGTTTTGATGATATCTATCTCATATCTGGTGCGGTTGACTTCAGGAAAGAAGAGAGGTTGGATATTTTTCAGTATGGGGTCACAATCATCGAAAATCATAGCTTTGAAGATGGTCAAGCGACTTCCTTACGTTCAGCTATTGCAGTAGCTGAACACGATAAACACGGTGCCATCGTTGTTGGGCTGGGGGATATGCCATTAGTTCCATCATCCGCATGGCAGGCTGTAGCTGAAGCAGAAACACAATTGGGAGTGGCGACCTTTGCAGGTAATCGAAGGCCACCGGTAAAAATACACCATGAACTCTGGCCGCTCATTCCGATTTCTGGCGATGAAGGGGCCCGATCCCTTCTTCGTCTGCGGCCAGATTTGGTTAATGAGATACCATGTGATGGGAATCCAATAGACATTGATACACGAGGTGACCTTGAACGATGGAATTAAATAACGAAATAGAAGTCAACGCATCAGTCGGTGAGGTTTGGGAAGCTTTCAACACTCCAGAAAAAATAGCCCCATGCTTACCAGGTGCAGAACTTCAAAAGAATGAGGGAGAAGAATTCCACGGGATTGTAAAGATCAAAGTCGGGCCTATCACTACCCAATACAAAGGAACCGCCACATACATAGAACGTGATTATCAAGGGAAAAAGATTGTCATCAAAGGTGATGGGCGTGATGTTCGAGGAGCGGGAAATGCCAGTGCCCTAATCACAGCAAACCTTGTTGAGACCTCACCTACCACCACTCAAGTAAAGGTTTCAACTGAACTCACTATCACGGGGAAAGTAGCTCAATTTGGGCGAGGGGCGATAACTGATGTTAGTGCTAAACTCATGACCCAATTCGCTAAGAATCTTGAAGAACTCCTCGAGGGAACCGGCAATCAACAATCCGTTTCACAGGAAGATGCCGAGGATAACGATTCCGGAACGGAATTGAATCTCCTTAGCGTTGTAGCGATGCCAGTCTTGAAGCGGTTCGCCATTCCAGTAATAGGGGCCGCAGTAGGTATATTTTATCTAATCAGGGATGTCATCCTGTAAGAATCAGGAAACTCAATGCAAGATCAAGAAACAGACGAAGTTCGACTGATCGAAGAACTGCTTGGACGTCCACCGCAAGGAAAATTTGAAGTGGCAGTCCGAAGACCAGATGGAACCCCACGAGTGCTGAAGAATTCCCCATTCTTGGATGACGGGACGCCAATGCCAACTTTGTATTGGCTAGTGGACCCATTGGACAAGTTGCTTATCAGTAGACTCGAATCAAATGGTGCTATACAGGCCGCCGAATCAGAGATCGGACTTGAAAAAATCGAATTGGCTCATAAGAGGTATGAAGAAGAACGAAACGAAGCTATCCCCGAAAACCATTCAGGCCCATCACCAACTGGGGGAGTCGGTGGAACACGGGTAGGGATCAAATGCCTCCATGCACATTACGCCTTTCATCTGGCAGGCGGAGACGACCCTGTAGGGGCATGGGTCGCTATGAATATCCAGTAAAGGTTTCTGTGACTCTTAATCTACATCGTGTTGCTTCGATAGACTGTGGGACAAACAGCACACGGTTGATGATTGCGCAACAAACAGAAGACAACCAATATGAAGTTCTAAATCGTCGCCAAGAGGTAACCCGACTTGGAGAAGGAGTAGATGCGTCTCGCCGGCTTAGTACCGAAGCAATTGATCGAGTGCTTGCGACTCTCTTGTCATTCAAAGAAGAGATAGAGTTCGCAGGTGTTAAGCAGATTCGTTCAATCGCTACTTCGGCAGTGAGAGATGCAGCTAATGGGAATATATTTCTCGAAGCAGCCCAAGGTATTCTCGGAAATAAAGTTGAGCTTCTGTCAGGCCAACAAGAAGCGGAACTTTCTTTTCTGGGCGCGACGCATGGAATGGAGGGAGAAGCCCCGTATCTTGTATTTGACTTAGGGGGCGGTTCAACTGAATTTGCGTATGGCAGTTCAGCGTGCGAGCAGTTTTATTCTGCGAATATCGGTTGTGTAAGGATCACAGAAAAGTTCATTCATACTGACCCGCCATTGCCGGAAGAACTTTCGGCAGCGCTCTCTTTGGTTGAGCTTCACCTCACTGACGTTGAAAAAAAAATTCCCCGACTCAACGAAGCAAATACGTTGATTGGTTTAGCAGGAACAGTGACAGCGACGGCAATGATTGAACAAGGGTTACAAGCATATTCATATGATGCAATCCATCATTACCCAATGACACATAAAGACATGGAAGAGGTGTTCAGGATTATTGTTACCGATGAGAGAGAAAGCCGATTGGCTAATCCCGGAATGGAAGAGGATCGGGTAGATGTGATAGTCGGGGGACTTTGTGTTCTTCTGCAAATTATGCGCCAGTTTCATTTCGCAGAATGCCTTGTTTCAGAAAGAGATATTCTTGACGGGTTGGTAATAAAGCAGTTGAATTAAACGGGAGTTTCTTCATGCCGGGTCGCCGGAGATTGCCTTTCCCGACTAGGGTCCTCTCATGAATGTTCGAAGAATTCTAATGAAGGATAGGGAATGAGAGTAGCCAAATCTCGCCACGCCAAAGATTGTCTTCATGGACATCGTGTGATGCTACGCGCTCTGCAGCCGTCAGATTTCTCAGAATGGAAAAAAGTTCGATTGGACAACGTTGAATGGCTTACAAAATGGGAACCTACTCGCCCTGCACGAATGCCCGATGTGATTAACGACCGGAATGCATTTGCAGCACGTTGCAATGCCCGAGACCGAGAACGGCATTTAGGGTCCGGTTACGGCTTCGGTATTTTCGTCGAGGAGAAACTTTGCGGCGAAATTAATCTCTCCTCAATTCAGCGGGGGCCATTTCAAAGTTGTTACGTGGGGTATTGGATCGGTGAGGGGCATGCGGGCAACAGTTATACTCCCGAAGCTTTAGCTATCGTTCTAAAGTATGCATTTGAAGAATTGGGGCTTCATAGGGTCCAAGTTGCAATAATCCCAAGGAATGTTTCAAGCCGTAGAGTGGTAGAGAAACTGTCTCTGCGCGACGAAGGAATCGCCGAAAGGTACCTTGAAATCAACGGCGAATGGGAGGACCATATTCGGTATGCGCTTACATCAGAAGAGTGGGATCAACGAAAGGAAGAAATAACCGAACAATGGATCGATT
>CAJWET010000162.1 GCA_913031515.1 uncultured Acidimicrobiaceae bacterium
TCACACCCGTACCCATTCCGAACACGGTAGTTAAGCCCACCAGCGCCGATGGTACTTGGGACGAGAGTCCCCGGGAGAGTAGGTCGCCGCCGGATTTCGCAATTACAACGGGCCCGAATGGGCCCGTTGTTCGTTTTACAATAATAATTTCTGATAGACCGAGTTCCTTCCTCGCATCACTTATAGGCTTGTTCTGCTATGCCAACGTCAAATAAACGACCAGAAAAACCAAGGAATAGATCGAATAAGCCAGGTAACAGAGGTCGTTCGCGCCCAAACACGTCTAATAAAAGGAAGCAAAATCCGAAGGGGGCAAATAGGAAGTCAAATGCCCGTCGAAGTAATGATCGGAAAACCTCCGGTGGTGCTCCGAGGAAATATACGAAAAGAGATTCATCGCAGAACAAAGAATCTCTAGATCCAATCCCTGGAAACAGGGAGTGGGGTGGGCTAGCGCGTAAGGGAGTCTTACGTGTTTACCATGACGATCAAAGAATTTCAGAACTACCAGTAGAGGCAAAAGATCCAATTGATCCTGAAGATATAGAACGAGAAGAAGAACGAAAACGGAGAAGAGAGAAACGCGACCGTAGACAAGAAGAATTACGTCTCGAAGCTAAGGCCGCATTAGCTCGAGCAAAAGGTTTGCCATCAACTACAAAAAGAAAAACTCCAAAACCTTATAAGCGTAAGCTGATTACCAGAGGGCCCTATCAGTATGGCGACTTGCAACCACGTTTCAGGAAAGCATTTGGGGAAGAGAAGGGAAAGAAATACCTTAAATTTTTCCATGAAGTAGTTAAAGCATTTGGGGAAGAACGATTCGAGGACGCAGTTCGGAAAATCCGACCGCTCATGAAAGTTGACCATAAAATTCCAGAAGTTTATGAACTGTTCGGCCTAATAACATACCGAAAAGGAGAGTATGTTGAAGCTGCTCAGTCACTAGAAAAATTCCGCTCCTTCGGTTCATCCACTGAACAACACCCTGTGCTCATGGATTGTTACCGTGACGATGAACGGTGGAATGACATTGATTTTCTCTGGGATGAACTTCGAGAAATTTCTCCTTCTGGTCCATTAGTCGTTGAAGGGCGGATAGTGATGGCTGGGGCCCTTGCAGATAGAGGGAGTCTAAAAGAAGCTGTGAGGCTTCTTGAGAAAGGATGGAAACCCCCTAAAAGGCCTCGTGATCATCACCTGCGAAGAGCATATGCTCTAGCGGATCTTTACGACAGAGCGGGGAATATACCTCGCGCTAGAGAAATCTTTGCGTGGATCACCAAATTTGCTCCAGATTTTGTTGATGCTAGTGAGCGTTTGAAAAACTTGCGGTAGTGGGTTATGAGGAAGAGGCATCGAAGATGCTCTGGATAGAAGAATCCAGAAGCTCATCAAATTCTTCATCAGATTGATCAACAGATAATCCTTCAGTTAACGCACGCGAAAAACTGGCAACCATACCATTGTTTCGGCCTAGCCGATCATTGGATTCCAATCGGGTATAGCCTCCTGATAAAGCAACAACTCTTAACACCCGTTGATCTCTTACTAATCCACTGAAAAAGTTGTCCTCATCTGGAAGAGTCAGTTTTAGAATGATGGATTGGGATTCATCTAGATTTGTGAGGTTTTCTTCTATGGCAGCTAGGAGGAGGTCTTCACATTTGCTTTTATCAGGGCTATGAATATCGACTTCGGGTTCGATGATGGGTACTAGTCCAGTGTCAAGGATTTGTTTTCCTATTTCGAATTGCTGGTTAACAATTGCATTGATACCACTCTCTTTGGCTGTTTTGATAACCGAACGCATCTTTGTCCCATATATTTCATTCTCTTTGGCTCGTTCAAGAAGTTTTTGGAGTTCTGGCATGGGTTTCATTAGCTGGACTCCATTATCCTCATCTGCTAGCCCCTTATCTACCTTAAGGAAAGGAACGACCCCTTTACTTTCCCAAAGATAGGAAGCCGTGCTTTGGCCGAGTACCTGCCGATCCATTGTATTTTCGAAAAGAATAGCCCCCAGTATGCGATCTCCATTGAAACTCTTACTTGCCATAATCCTGGTCCGCATTTGATGAATTAAATCAAACATCTCTTCATCACTTGCATAGGCGTCGTTGTTGATGCCGTAGTTCATTAATGCCTTTGGGCTGCTACCTCCACTCTGGTCAAGGGCGGCTATGAACCCGTCGTCGTTTCGAATTTTGCTTAATTGTTCAGTGTTCATTTATCTGTCCTATAGAGAATGCGACACAGACAGAATAGGCGATCATAACTACCAATGTTAAAAAAAAGAGGTGAGAAATATGTCACACAACTTCTTGAGTAAAATCTAACCATTTAGTACAAAGTCCGGCTATCGTCAGCCGAGGCGGCTTTAACACTACTGACACGAATCTAAGGGGGATTCTGTGACAGATACCATACCGGATTCAGGGGCGAGGGAGCTTTCTCGAATCATCATTCGTTTCGCTGGAGACTCGGGCGATGGTATGCAACTCACTGGAGAACGCTTCACTAGTGCTAGTGCTATTTTCGGGAACGACCTTGCTACGTTGCCTGAGTTTCCCGCAGAGATTCGTGCTCCTCAGGGAACCCTTGCCGGAGTTTCGGCTTTTCAAGTTCAGGTTTCTGACCACGAGATAACTACGCCAGGTGATGCCCCAAATGTCTTAATCGCAATGAACCCTGCAGCGCTTAAGAAAGAGATTTCCAAACTAGAGACCGGTGGAACGGTCATAGTAAACCAAGATGCGTTTGAGGAACGTAATCTTACAAAAGCCGGATATGAGAAAAATCCACTTGAGACAGATGAGCTGTCGAACTATACCTTGTTTAAAGTACCTATGACTTCCATGACTAAAGAAGTCTGTAAAGAGATTGAAGGCCTTAAACAGCGAGATGCCGAAAGGTCAAAGAATTTCTTTGCTCTCGGCTTGGTTTCTTGGCTGTATCAGAGGCCGCTGGAACCAACTCTGGACTGGATCGAAAAGAAGTTTGGGAAGACCCCTCACATTGTTCAAGCAAATAATGCTGCCTTCAAAGCTGGTCATGCTTACGGAGAAACGACGGAAGCTTTCGACTACACCTATGAAGTCAAACCAGCAGCACTAGAAGCAGGCGTATACACCAATATCAACGGGAATACTGCTTTGTCTTGGGGGCTTATTGCCGCAGGTAAGCTATCCGAACTTCCGGTGTTTTTAGGTTCATACCCGATTACACCAGCTTCCGACATCCTCCATGAACTGGCAAAGCACAAGAATTTTGGGGTATCAACCTTCCAAGCTGAAGATGAAATAGCAGCTGTTGCTTCATCAGTCGGTGCTGCTTTTGGTGGGGCTCTTGCGGTCACTGCAACAAGCGGTCCAGGTATCGCCCTTAAAGGTGAAGCTATAGCGTTAGCTATCAGTCTAGAGCTACCCCTTGTAGTGCTTGATATTCAACGCGGAGGGCCTTCTACCGGTCTTCCTACAAAGACGGAGGCATCAGACCTTCTCATGGCAATGTATGGACGTCATGGTGAAGCCCCTATGCCAGTGATTGCCCCTTATAGCCCTGGGCATTGCTTCCATGCTGCAATTGAAGCTGCTCGGATTGCGTTAAAGTACCGCACACCCGTGATGCTTATGTCTGACGGATATCTAGCCAACGGTTCTGAACCTTGGAAACTCCCTGACGTTTCTTCCTTACCTAATATCAATACAGTGTTCACCACTGAGCCGAATCATGTGGATGAAGATGGTAATCAACACTTCTGGCCCTACATGCGCGATCCCGAAACTTTAGCCCGAGCCTGGGCGATACCGGGCACTCCGG
>CAJWET010000163.1 GCA_913031515.1 uncultured Acidimicrobiaceae bacterium
CGCGTGGATGTTGTCCGGTTTGTCGTGCATGCTCCTCAGCTGGAAGTCCAAATGCGTCATATCCCATTGTGTGAAGAACGTTAAACCCGATCATTCTCTTGTATCTGGCGTAGACATCCGTTCCGATGAATCCTAATGGGTGACCAACGTGAAGTCCGGTTCCGGAAGGGTATGGGAACATATCCATAATAAATAGTTTTGGAAGGTCTATGCGCCCAGAGTCATCCTCAAGTTCACCGGAAGGGTTTGGAGCATGGTAGATACCGTCATTCTCCCACCGGGTCTGCCACTTATGCTCAATGGTGTAAGCCAAAGAAGCATCGTAGCGATATTTGGGACTATTGGTACCTTCCGTCATTTGTTAAAGACTAGGGCACGGCAGGAGCAATTATGCGGTGTATGGTGAGAAACTATTAGTAAATCTCTAATAGTGAAAGAAGGTTACAAGTGTCCGATAGGGGGAAGCTTGAAGACTCTTCAAGGCTGTTGAAAGCAGCTATTTTTGACTACGGAGGAGTTATGTCGTTTTCTCCTCTATGGCGTGTTCAGATACTGGCTGAAGCGATGGAGGTGCCTCAAGATGTTTTTTCTAAGATCATTTTCGGTTCAACTGGGGAAAACGCTATCAATCCATGGCATGAGGCTGAATGTGGACGACAGGCTCTCGACTCAAATTTCGCTAAAAAGATGCAAGAGCGATTAACGCCATATGGTGCAAAATTTGATTTAGAAGTTTTTGTCCACTGGGTAGCCGAAGCGATAAACGAACCTGATCCCGAAATGGTACGAGTCGTTAATGACCTTAGAGAAAATAACTATCCAGTTGCTTTACTTACGAACGCAGTCAGAGAGTTCAGACCAGTGATTGAAAAAACAATTCCAATTTTTGAGCTATTTGACGTAATCATCGATTCTTCTGAAGTTGGAATGCGTAAACCTGACAAAGGCATCTATGACTTAACAGCCCAACGGCTGGGCGTACCTAACTTAACCTGTGTAATGGTGGACGATTTAGAGATCAATGTGAATGGCGCTAGAGAAGCTGGAATGTACGGTATTTTATTTCAGGACTCTAAAAGAACAGTGTTAGAGATTCGCGAGTGCTTTGATATGGTTGACTTCACCACCCAAGAAATCTGACTTCAGTTTTTTCTCGTGAACTTCTAGATGGTAGAAACCGGTAATGGCAATTTCTTTTGATGATGCGACGAAACAAGTTTGCGCGCCGGGGAGCTTATTCGAGATAACCGATACAGAAATCCGTGGTATCCCTACGAAGACTTTTGCTGGTACTCCACCAAATGTTCGGGCGTTGTATCAGATGGCAGCTCAACGGAAAGATGAATTCGTTATCTATGAAGATGAACGCTGGCGAATGCCTGACCTACTTGCCTTAGCTGGACAAATAGGGGCCGCTTTAACCTCAAGGTTTGATATCCGGAAAGGGGACAGGGTTGCTATAGCTATGCGAAATTATCCTGAATGGATCGCTGTGTTCACTGCAATTACATCGATAGGCGCTGTAGCTGTTCCACTGAATGCATGGTGGGAATCTGATGAACTTGTTTTTGCAATTAATGACAGTGGTTCGAAAGTTGTTTTCGCTGATGATGAACGCATACAGCAAATCCACAAAGCCGGTGACAAATTTGGATCGATCATTGTGATTAGTGTTCGAGGAAAAAATACCGAAAGTATTGGAAATAATGGGGTAGTTCCGCTCAGAGCAATCGTTGACGATGAAGCAACAATGCCGGAAGTCGAAATTCAACCAGACGAAAATATTACTATTCTTTATACGTCCGGTACCACTGGAACCCCCAAAGGTGCAGTGAGTTCGCATAGAGCTATCCTCAGCGCTTTATTAGGATTTTCAGCCCGTGCGCAAGTTTCTGAATTGATGGAACCGAGTAGAAACGCTGGAGAAGAACCTGAGCAGAATGTATTCATGCTCTGTGTTCCCTTATTCCATGTCACTGGCCTAATTCCAGTCATGCTTGGCTCATTTGTAGGTCAATCGAAATTAGTCATGATGCATAAATGGGAACCAGATCGGGCACTAGAACTGATTGAACAAGAGAATGTAACTCACTTTATAGGTGTACCGACAATGAGCTGGGATCTCCTGGAAGCTGAAAGCTTTAAGCAAAGGGATACTTCGTCCTTGCGATCTGTGGGTGGTGGAGGAGCGCCAATGCCGCCTGAACTCGTGAAAAAAATCGATGAAAATTTCAAAAGAGGACGGCCTGGTTTGGGCTATGGAATGACAGAAACTAATGCGTATGGACCGCAAAATACTGGGAAAGAATTTCTTGATCACCCAACATCAACTGGAAGACCAGTTCCCATCATGGAACTTCGAGTTACAGATCCAGATGGCAATGTATTGCCTCCGGAAAAAACGGGTGAACTGTGGTTCAATGGACCGACCCTCATTACTGAATATTGGAACCGACCAGATGCCACTGCGGAAACAATTGTTGATGGATGGCTAAGGTCTGGAGATCTGGGACACATAGACAAGGATGGTCGAATTTACGTGAGCGATCGCGTAAAAGACATGGTTTTACGAGGAGGCGAAAACATCTATTGTGCTGAAGTTGAAGCAGCGATATATGAAATGTCAGATGTACATGAGTGTTCCGTTTATGGACTACCGGATGAGAGATTAGGAGAGCGGCTAGCATGCCATATCATGGTAAAAGCTGGGATGGTGATTGAAGAGCACCAAGTTGTAGCCTTCCTTGATGGAAAAATCGCTTCTTTCAAAATCCCCGAAGTAATTACCATTGTTCAGGAACCTTTGCCCAGGAATGCATCAGGGAAAATTCTGAAACGAGAACTCAGAGACAAAACGGCAGAGAAATATAACTAATTCGCTAAAGAATCTTATTCAGCTCATCCAAAGAGCGAATATCGTAATCAATGGTCATATCATTAGGTGCGGTATTCCCAGCGGGATTGAACCAACATGCACTAAGGCCAGATAGGTTGGCTCCAGCAATATCAGACGTGAGGCTATCACCAACCATGAGAACGGATGGCCCTGATTCGAGATCTAGAAGTCGCATCATTTCCAAAAAAATAGCTGGGTTGGGTTTAGCTATTCCAAACTCACCAGACACTACTATGGCATCAAAATACTTTGCGAAATCATGCTTGTTAAGTCGTGAGCGTTGTGTTTCGCTAACTCCATTCGTTACGAGCCCTAATTTAGTCCTCGTACCAATGCTCTTGAGTATTTTCTTAGCCTGCGGATAGAACTCCCCACATAATCCGAGATTTCTTGTGTACATATCGGCGAGAACTGTCGGGTCAGCTTCTATTCGTAAATGGTTTACCAACTCTTCAAAACGCTTCAAACGAAGCCGAGCGAGAGTGAGCTCTTCTCTTTCTAAAGATTTCCAAAGACTGCGGTTTATTGCGCGGTATCTATCAATAGTGCTTTCAATAGGGTCAATCCCATTTGTGGTCAAAGTTATTTCTAATGCTTCTTGTTCCGAAGTCTCTGAATCGAACAATGTATAGTCGAGATCAAAAAGTATTGCTTTGAATCGCATTTTTCCAGCTTAATCATTAGTTCAGATGGCGAACTAGACCGATGCCCTTAATCCAGTTGATTGGGTTAGGATAGAACCAAACATGCATGTGAACAAATAATGAATCTTATGACGCGCAAAAAAACCTCTTGGCCTATTTTCCTAGCGCTGTGCTCCATTGCTTTAGTGTCTTCGCTTCTGACCAGTTCATCAGCAGGAGCTCTGAACGAACTATCGCAATTAGAACAAAGT
>CAJWET010000164.1 GCA_913031515.1 uncultured Acidimicrobiaceae bacterium
CGAAGAATCCATCCCAGTCCTTAGGTTCGCTTTTGAGGAAATGCTGGCGATGGGTTGCATCGCTAATTACACCATCAAGGTCAAAGATAACGACCTCTTCTTTTGTTGCTTCCTTTGATTTCCATGTCCAATCAGGCATAAGAATCCGATCTCACGGGATAGTTCCCTAGCGCTGTTAAGTGATTAATCTCTGAAGTTCCCGCACTGTATTGGAATACCGAAATCATGTTCCTTTAACTTCGTGATTATTGATTGTAAGTCATCCCGTTTTTTCCCTGAGACACGAACTTGTTCTCCTTGGGTCTGGGACTGGACGCCCTTAAAGCCTAGATTTTTAATAAATTTGTTTATTTCTTTTGCCTTATCTGAATTTATTCCCGATTGGAGCATGACAACCTGTCTCCTTCTTCCTCCGGAAGAATCCTCAACAGTTAAGTATTCTAAAGCTTTAAGCGAAATCTTGCGTCGGACTAGCTTCTCTTCTAAGACTGTCCGAAGAGCATTGAGTCGATCATCTGAGGAAGATTCAATAGTTAAGTGTTCTTCAAGGAGAGTAATGGAACTATCTGTCCCCTTGAAATCGTATCTTTGGCCAACTTCACGTGAAGTCTGATCTGTGGCGTTTCTAACTTCCTGCATATCAACGGTTGATGTGGTATCAAAAGATGGCATTCCAGTCCTTCCCCTTCGGTAAATTCTCCTAGTTGTTCAAATACTAATTCCCTAGTTGCATATTCCCTATTTTTCATTAGAAGTAACTTGTCTCCTGCTGTTCTAAATTACAGTTGGTTCTGTCTAGTCACTTTGGGTAATATCTCGTTAGACTAGCGCTAGTATCACCAGTTCAGGGTCGGTGCCCGAGTGGCCAAAGGGAACGGGCTGTAAACCCGTCGGCGTTAGCCTTCGGAGGTTCAAATCCTCCCCGGCCCACAAATTTTCACAACGAAGAGCAACAGAGAATTTTTTGTGAACAGAAACTAGAGGAGTCGGATTGAAGATTGGTCGGTGGGTCGGCGCTCTCGGAGTCTTGGTTGCATCTCTCACACTCCTAGGTGCTTGTGGAAGCCAAGAAGGTAGATCGGTTTCGGCTTCTGATGGTTCCCATGACCACGATCACAGCCATGACCATGGGTCATCGAACATTTGCAATAATGACAGCTGTCGTATGCAGGCTACTTCACCGGACGATGCAGATGTCATAGTTGAAATCGAATTCCGAAATGGGGTGGTATATACACTCAAAAATCGTGTTTCTATTACGAGTGGAGATCAAGTCGTGTTTTCTATTATTTCTGATGTTGATGAAGTTATTCATGTGCACGGAGTTGACCTTATAGGAGAAGTTCTTTCAGGTGACCCAACAAACTATCTTGGAATAAGAGTGGATTCTTCAGGCATTTTTAAAGTTGAATTTGAAAATTCTGGAACCTTCATTGTTGAACTCTTGGTCAGCTAATGATCCTTAATGCTCTTGGGCACGGATTAGGCTCTCGAGGTGACTTGCCAATTCCTTTATGGCAATTTGCTTGGGCAGGGACAGCTGCATTGGTAATCTCTTTTCTCGCATTAGGAGCATCTTGGCGGCAACCTAAACTCTCCGTCTTAGAGAGAGGGAAGGCAACTGTCCTTCCAACCAAAATCATTAAAGTCGGTGAGCCAATATTCCGAACGCTTTCGATGGGGTTGTTCCTTCTAGTTCTAATAACTGGAATCTTTGGAATAAATGACTCAGGGCAGAACTTAAATCCTGTAACGCTCTATGTAATTTTCTGGATTGTGCTACAGATCCTTGTTTGTTTTTTGGGCGATATTTGGAAGGTGCTAAGTCCCTTTGACACGATTGCTCTGCTTCTAGAGAGACGGAATCTAACGCGGTCATACGAAATTCCACTCTGGAGTCATTGGTTAGCTCCATTAGGAGCTTTTTGTTTCTTATTTCTGGAATTAATCCACCCAAGTGGAGATTCACCGTTATTTCTATCGATAGGGATGCTGATTTACTCGGTTTGTCTAGTAGTAGGAGTTATCTTCTGGGGTCGGGAATGGCTTCATGTGGGGGATACTTTCGCAGTTCATTTTCGTTTGTTGGCTAAAATGGCTCCAATTCACAGAGAAGATAAAACAGTTCGGTTTCGTGTTCCTCTTAGCGGGCTTTCATCTTGTCGGTTTACGAGTGCGGAGGTGGCGACACTCCTTATTGTGCTGGGAGGCGTCACCTTTGACGGATTCGGTGAATCAGAAATGTGGAGAGATTTCGTTGGGAGAAAGTCGGATTGGGGGAATGCAGCTGTTCGCTTATTTGGTCTAGTTGATTCGATAGCGGTAATTACTTTGCTTTTTCTCATTTCTATAAGGTTTATGGCGAATCTGACTGAGAGGAAACCAGGTGATTTAGTTAAGGTATTTTCCCCGTCTCTTGTTCCTATAGTTTTTGGGTATACCCTCGCTCACTATCTTCAATTGGCTATAGATGAAAGCCAGACTTTCGTCTATCAATTGTCTGACCCATTTGGCAGAGGATGGGATCTGTTTGGTGGAAGCGGCAATCGAATTAACTTCAATGTTGTTAATGCAAGTGTTATTGCTTGGATTCAAGCAATCGGAGTAGTTATAGGTCATATAGCTGGTGTCGTAGTTGCGCATGATAGAGCGGTTGGCTCATTTTCGGAAAGAGACGCTGTGCGCAGCCAATATGTGATGTTTCTCGTGATGGTCGTTTACAGTGTTCTTGGGTTGTGGCTACTTCTAAATGCCTAAATTAAGACCCCTTATATTTAATAGGCTTGAGGTTGGGACCTCACCCACATCGTGGCATCATGGCCAATAGCATTGGCATTTTGTCTATGCTCCCTTAGCTCAGTCGGCAGAGCGTCTCCATGGTAAGGAGAAGGTCGAGAGTTCGATTCTCTCAGGGAGCTCATTAAAATCAATAGAAAGGGTGATTTAACCAGCCTCGGCGGCGTAGCTCAGTAGGTAAGAGCGCTCGACTCATAATCGAGAGGTCGACAGTTCAAATCTGTCCGCCGCTACAAATATCTGGACTTAAGCTCTTTGTGAGGAACGGAGAACATATTGGAATTACGTCTCGCACGGAATGAAGACGCTGAAGCTATAAGGACGATCTACAACAATGAGATATCTTCGGGGACGGCTACGTTTGACCTTGCTCCAAGAACACCAGAGCAGCAGCGGGAATGGATGACTGAACGGTCGGGCGCCCATGTTGTGCTTGTAGCAGAAGTGAACGAGGAGATTGTAGGGTTTGGTGCTCTTTCTCGTTATATGAAACGGCCCGCTTATAGCACCACCGTTGAGAATTCTGTTTACGTTCGACCTGCAAACCAAGGACAAGGGATTGGTGAAGCAATATTGGCCACTCTTGTGGATCGAGCTGCAGAACATGGATTTCACACTATTATCGCTCGTATCGGTAGTGAGTCCGAAGGGTCGATTGCTCTTCATCGAAAAGCTGGCTTCGAAGAAATAGGCCGTGAGCGGGAGATAGGGAGGAAATTCGGGAGATGGCTAGATGTCGTAATCATGCAGAGGTTTCTTGTGGATCGAGACGGATAGGGTAATTTGAAATTTGCTTTAATGATTTTTAATCTTTTCTGTCTTTAATTATGAGAGGAATTATTGAACTATTCGGTGGTATCCTCGGGAAATCGTCACTAGGGCAGTGGCTCAATTGGTAGAGCACCGGTCTCCAAAACCGGCGGTTGGGGGTT
>CAJWET010000165.1 GCA_913031515.1 uncultured Acidimicrobiaceae bacterium
TGGATGAGGGCACAAACGATGTATTCGTCGTCTCTGCCATCTTTTTCAGCTCGTGTTGCCGTTTGGACGCTATGTTCTAAGCGGTCAACGGGAAATCCTCCGTAATCGTCCTGAAGCAGATTCATTAGCTGGAGGACGCGAGCAGGTAGGGATTCAGTTAATGCTCCGCGCTGGGACATGATAAGTTCCCAGTCTTCTTTGGTGGACTCTTGAAAAGAGGAAAATGTTGCTCGAGGTTGCGTAATGGAGTCTGTCATGGTTTCCTTTCCCAGTCATGTCTGGCTGGTGTCTGCTATTAGGTAGAACTTTCTTTGGGGTTGGGGACACCGGAGCGGGTCCCTTCATGGTGTTCAACAAATTCGATTAGGTACCCATCGAAATCCTTTACAAACGCCACCGTAACTGGCCAGCGGTCCAATTTAGTTGGCTCCGTAATCGATTCGCATCCTGCATCGATCGCCCGATCATACATTCGTTGACAATCAGAAGTATTGACATAAATCTTCCACATAGCAGTTCCCATGTCGATGGGCTGCGTATTATCAAGGTGTTGAGCAAGCTGAATCCGTGATCCCCCTTGTTCTGCCTGTAATACCGCCTCAAGAACTCCTGGGATTTCCGTTCGGTGTTGTAACGGGAGTTCGCAAACTCCTTCCCAAAACTCAAGAGCCTTATCGATATCACGAACATTTATGCAAAATTGGCCGAGTATTTGAGTCATTACTTCCCCCTGTTCACCAACTGTACATTGGGTGAGGCCTTTAGAGCAATCTTGGCTTCTCCTGTCATTGGCTGTAGGTAATAACAGGAGCCAACCAGCGTTCAATTTCATCTATCGGCAATTTCTTCCGAGTAGCGTAGTCTTCAACCTGATCGCGATCTATTCGCCTCACGCCAAAATATCTGCTGTTTGGATGCGCGAAATATAAACCAGAAACAGATGCACCTGGGGACATCATGTAGCTTTCAGTTAAGCTAACTCCAATAGATTGGGTTGCGTTAAGGAGCGAGAAAATAGTTCCTTTTTCAGTATGATCTGGGCAAGCTGGGTATCCGGGAGCTGGTCGAATACCTTGGTAGCGTTCTCGGATTAGTTCTTCATTGCTAAAGTCAGTTTTTTGGAAACCCCAGTAATCATTTCGAACTTTATGATGAAGGTACTCAGCACATGCCTCAGCGAGCCGGTCAGCAAGCGCTTGGAGCATGATCGCACGATAATCGTCACCTTCGGCGGAAAACTCCTGACAGAACGGTTCAATGTCATGGCCGGTACTCACTACAAAAGCTCCAATGTGATCTTCTATTTCGCTATCTGCAGGAGCGATAAAATCCGAAAGAGCATAATGGGGCCGGCTGTCGCTGTGGCGAATTTGCTGGCGTAGAGTGTGAAAAGTAGCTATTTGGTCCGTCTTTTTTTCATCGGCAAAGACTGCTATATCATCACCCTTCGCATGGGCGGGCCAAAATCCGATCATGGCCCGAGGGGTTATCCACCCTTCCGAAATAATTTCGTCAAGCATTGCTTGTCCATCTGATAGAAGTTCTCTAGCCGCCTCGCCGATTATTTCATCATCCAGGATCCGCGGGTAGCTGCCCGCTAAATCCCATGTACGGAAAAACGGTGTCCAATCAATGAACGCTACAAGGTCCCTTACATTTATGTCAGCGATTACCTTTGGACCTAGGAAAGATGGCGGACACATACCGGCATAAGGGAAGTCTAATATGGCGGCGTTTTTCCGAGCCGTTTCAAGATCTATCGATTTCGAAACTTCCTGCCGGTCGTGGACTGAGCGGATCGTTGCGTATTCTTTGGTGATTTCTTCCTTAAAATCTGTCGTCCCATCTAGCAATCGAGAGACGACGCCTACAGCCCGAGAAGCATCGTTGACATGAACAACGCTGTTCTCATATACAGGGTCTATTTTGAGGGCAGTATGAAGTTGGCTAGTCGTTGCTCCTCCGATGAGAAGGGGAATGGTCAATTTTTCACCTTCCATTCGCTCGGCTAAAAAAATCATTTCACCGAGACTGGGTGTGATGAGTCCGGAAACTCCCACAATGTCAACTTGTTCCTCTTTAGCTTTGTGGATTATGTCTTCCGCGGGAACCATCACTCCGAGGTCGATAACCTCATAATTGTTGCATCGCAAAACGACACCGACAATGTTTTTCCCAATATCGTGCACATCTCCGCGTGCAGTGGCCATAAGGATTTTTCCGGCATTTCTTCTTTCTCCTCCTCCTTCTTCTTCGATAAAAGGTTCGAGGTATCCAACAGCTTTTTTCATAGCTCTAGCACTTTTCACAACTTGTGGTAGAAACATCTTTCCTGATCCGAAGAGGTCACCGACTATGTTCATTCCATCCATTAAGGGGCCTTCTATGACTTCCACCGCAGTCGAAAATAGTGAACGGGCTTCTTTGGTATCCTCGATAACAAATTCGTCGATTCCGTGAACAATTGAATGAACTAGTCGATCAATGGTGTCTAAGTCGCGCCAAGAGTTACCAATTTCTTTCACAAGAAATGAATCTTGAGAGTCTTGAGCTGCTTCAAGTAGGCGGGAGCCAGCATCTTCCGAGCGGTTAAAGAGGACATCTTCGATGGTTTTACGTAACTCAGAGGGGATATCTTCATAGATCGGTAAACGGCCAGCATTAACTATTGCCATGCTGAGCCCGGCGTTGACGGCATGGAACAGAAACACTGTGTGCATTGCTTCACGCAAGGAGTCATTCCCGCGGAAAGAAAAGGAAAGATTGCTTACGCCACCACAGACTTGTGCTTCTGGACAACGTATACGAAGTTGCTTAACGGCTTCGATGAAGTCCTTCCCGTAATTGTCGTGGTCGCTAATCCCTGTCGCTACCGCAAATATGTTGGGATCTAAGATGATGTCTTCGGCTGGAAAATTCCCTTTTGAGGTTAAAAGCGCGTATGCCCTTTCGCAGATGTCAATTTTCCTTTCGATAGTGTCTGCTTGACCGTCTTCATCAAACGCCATAACAATCACGGCGGCGCCGTACTGGCGAACCTGTTGTGCCTTGGATAGGAAGGCGTCTTCGCCATCTTTAAGACTGATTGAGTTTACAACGGCTTTACCTTGGATCTGTTGTAGCCCTGCTTCGATGATTGACCATTCCGAGGAATCAACCATTATCGGTATCTTTGCGATTTCCGGTTCTGTTGCGATATGGCGTAAGAAAGTAACCATGGCTTTTTCCGAGTCCAACATTGCATCGTCCATGTTGACATCAAGAATTTGCGCTCCGTTCTCGACTTGTTCTCGAGCTATAGCTGCAGCGGTATCAAAATCTCCATCCTTTATGAGATTCGCGAATTTTCTTGACCCTGTGACATTGGTTCGTTCGCCCACGTTGACGAGCAGGCTATCTCGGGTGATTGTTGTAGGTTCCAAACCAGAAAGGCGTGTCGCCAGTGGTATTTCTGAGATGATTCTAGGGGGGACTCCGGAAACGCTATCTGCGATCGCTCGGATGTGGTTAGGTGTTGTTCCGCAGCATCCTCCAACGATGTTTACGGTTCCGTTCGTTGCAAGTTCATGAAGAATGGAGGCCGTGAATTCTGGGGTTTCGTCGTATTCGCCGTGCGCATTTGGAAGACCGGCATTTGGATATACAAAAGAATAGATATCTGCTGAGCTAGATAGTTCGCTCAACCATGGGCGAATCTG
>CAJWET010000166.1 GCA_913031515.1 uncultured Acidimicrobiaceae bacterium
GGTTAATCGTTTTCTGCGGGACTAGTTTTGTACATCGAAGAAAATCGGCTGCTGGTCGTGATCCCTTGAGATAGGCCAAAACAACGTACACCATTCCGCAGGTGACAAGAAGGGCTGGTCCGAGTATAAGACTGTGAATTTCATCGAGCCTCCATGCCAAGATTGCACCGATCGACCCAGAAACAAGAAGCGGCATTGCAAGGTTTCGTAGTGGTTTAGGCAACAGGTATGAGGCCGGTAGTGATCTTGCTACCCGTTTCTTCAGGAAAGCATACTCAACCCATGAACCGCAGGCACTACCAAGTGCAAGTCCGATAGCACCTAAGGCTTGAGGCCCCATATCGCTAGACCTGATTCCCTCCGGTAAAGGTTTCAAGGAAGGCAAGTTCCCAATTTTCACAAATTCGTTAACGTCGATGGCAAGGCGATCAAATTGGAACATCAGGATCACCCCGACAGCACCAGAAATACATACTCTGAAAGCGGCAAATTTCGCTGGTCCTTTGGTGTCCCCAGCTGCGTAACAAGCGTTCTGTAGAAGCCTGCTAACGCCAGAAGCGATTAGTCCGAAACTGTAGGCGCACAGAATTAACCAAACGAAAAGGGTATCTTCTTCAGTGAAATCCCCACGTTCGAATAATGCGCCAACCAGTGGCTTACCGATAGTGAGGAAGGCAATTGCTGAAAATGCTACATAGAACATAATTCTTTCTTGGCTGACTTCAAGCCGTCTGGTGATCTTTGGCGGGCTATTTTGATCTCTTGAAAGTTCTGGAAGATCAGCAGAGACGACCGACATTGCGAAAATACCTATTGGAAGAAGATAGAGTATTTGCGCTATTGCTAAGCCAGAAAATGCCCCAGCCGCCAAAAACCCAGCAAGAAATAAGTCAAAGAAGGCAGATAATTGGACAACGCCACGCCCCAAGATAGCTGGAGAGAATCTTCTGAAGATATCCCGGACAGGTTGCAGATGGGTCTGAAAGTTTAGACGGATAGATGGAGCAATCTTTAATACGGCGGGTAGTTGTATAGCGAATTGGAGGAATCCTCCAACCAAGACTCCCCACGCTGCCGTTTTGG
This sequence comes from uncultured Acidimicrobiaceae bacterium, assembly GCA_913031515.1. Classification (GTDB taxonomy): domain Bacteria; phylum Actinomycetota; class Acidimicrobiia; order Acidimicrobiales; family UBA8592; genus UBA8592. Next base: position 1,084 of record CAJWET010000166.1, read on the forward strand.
CGATTTCGGCGTCATTCCACCCATTGGACCACGCAAGAACAGCCAGAAAGATTTGGGCAGCGTTCCAAGCAATTGGTGCAGCAAAAGATAAGAAAAATTTTCGATGAGCATTCAATACACCGAGGCACCACGCGGATAACACAATAAACCCTAAGCCGGCCCACATGACTCGTACTAAATCAACTGTCAATTCGAATGTTTCATCCGGAAGAACGGGTAAAAGAATTCGAGTGATTGGTCGAGCGGCGATGATCCCGATGAAGACGATCACCCCTGTTAACGTTGCCAGAGCTGCAAATACCACACCTGCGACAACACCAGCTTGGTTTTCGTTCTCATCTTTATCCTTGTCGATCAATTGGCTGTACACGGGGACAAAGGAGGCGGATAAAGTTCCTTCGCCTAGTATGTTCTGTAGGAGACCTGGAATTTGTAAAGCTGCCTTGAAGGCGTCCGCAGCTATTCGAGTTCCGAGGAAACCTGCAAGGACAAGTTCACGAATAAGGCCAGAGAGCCTTGATAGAGTAACTCCAGCTCCTACCAACAAGGCGGATCGGCCGCTAACCTCAGTTCGACTAGGCTCGGGATTAATCTCGCTCACATGTCTAAGGGTACCCGTTATGGGTCTTTCTATGGATAACCTAACAAATAGTGCAATTTTGACTACAGTTCGTATCGGCCCCCTTACCCCCTCTACTCTCGAAAATTATGTCCTATAGATTTGATAATGTCCCAGATGTCCGAAATAGCCTTCAAGAAGTCTCCTATTTGGCTGATGAAGGGACCGCCGGAGTCGTATACCTTGGCGACCGGTTGCAAAAACCCATTCTTGTAGAAGGGCCTGCTGGAACTGGGAAAACCCAATTGGCTAAAAGCGTTGCCGAAATGAGCGGCGCGCGACTCATTCGTCTTCAGTGTTACGAAGGTTTAGATGAGTCCAAAGCGTTGTACGAGTGGAACTATAAAAAACAACTGCTGAGGATTCAAGCAGAAAGAAATATGAATGGTGATGGGTCATGGGAAGAAATTGAAGATGACATTTTCTCCCATGAGTTTCTGCTGACTCGACCTCTATTGGAAGCCATTCAAAGTGAAGACCCAGTTGTCCTTCTCATTGATGAAGTCGACAGGGTGGAAATTGAGACTGAGGCCTTGTTGCTTGAAATTCTATCAGATTATCAAGTTTCTATTCCTGAACTTGGAACAGTCACAGCAAATCAAATTCCGCTTGTTTTCCTAACTTCGAACAACACTCGAGAATTGTCAGAAGCTTTAAAGCGGAGATGTCTTTTCCTTCATATTGACTATCCAGACCTTGAACGTGAAAGAGAAATTATCCTTACCAAGGTTCCTGATATCAATGAAGCCCTTTCTGATCAAATTGCTCGGGTGGTGAGATCGATTCGCCAACTTGACTTAAAGAAGGCACCATCAGTCTCAGAAACGCTTGACTGGGCGCGAACCTTAGTCCATCTCGGAGTCGAACATATTGACGCAAAGACTGCTACGGATACAGTCAATATCCTTTTGAAATATCGATCTGATATCGAAAAAACAGTCAAAGAATTTTCAACCGATGAAACCTTAAATACGGACAGCGGTAGCAATGGATCTCCTCAAAGAGGCTGAAGCTCCTTCCCCGTTATTGGAGCTCCTCAACGGATTTATTGTTGAATTAAGACAAGCGGGTTTGCCAGTTAGCTTGACGGAAAATCTAGATGCGGTCGCAGCTGTGAAGCATATACCTATAGAGGACAGGGAAGCATTCAAATACGCATTGGCTGCAACTCTCGTTAAGAACCACGCTCATTGGCGAGCTTTTGAAACTGTGTTTGAAGTCTATTTTTCGTTACGAGGCAAAGAATATAATTTATCTGAGGATGAAGTTGACGGTTCGCTAGAGGCGAGTGCTTCTGAATCAGATAATGATCCGCAGTCAGGTCAAATGCCCGGTCAGGGAGGTGGTCAGGAAGGCCTCACTCAAGAACAGCTGGCGGAAATGCTGTATCGGTCTCTTATGAACTTTGACCAGAATCTTATGCGCGCAGTGTCTAGATCGGCTGTTCAACGTTTCGCTGGAATGGAACCGGGAAGGCCGGTAGGGGGGACGTATTATCTTTATCGTACTTTGCGGAATCTAGATCTTGAGGGGGTACTTGAACGACTATTGGAGGATGCTGAATCAGGGAATCAAGAAATCGATTCATTGAGCCACCGTTTACTTAAGGATGAGTATGAGCATCGGATTGACAAGCTCAAAAAAGAGATCGAAGCTGAAATCCGACGGCGTTTGGTTGCTGATCGTGGCGTAGAAGCAATGGCCAGAACATTGCGGAAACCTCTTCCGGAAGACGTTGACTTTATGCATGCAAGTAGGGAAGAGATGGTTGCGCTGAAGCGGGCTATTTGGCCATTAACAAGGAAACTTGCTGCCCGTTTGGCAAGAAAAAGGCGACATGGAAGAAAGGGTCCTTTGGATTTTCGAAGCACAGTTCGACATTCACTCTCATATGGCGGTGTCCCTGCAGAGCCGAAGTTTAAATTCCCGAAACCTACAAAGCCGGAAATTATGATTATCGCTGATATATCTGGCTCAGTAGCTGCTTT
>CAJWET010000167.1 GCA_913031515.1 uncultured Acidimicrobiaceae bacterium
GGAGAACTTCCAAATAGTAGCGAGCTCGCTTCTTGGGAAGAAACCGTCGCTGAGCATTCCCACCTAGACTCTCACCACCATGATGCTCTATTAGAAGCATTTAACAGAAGCTCCCACCCTATGGGCATGCTCACATCTGCCCTCGCAGCGTTATCTACCATGTACCCCGACTCTCGAATGATTGAAGATCCAGATGTCCGAAAAATTCACACGCTTCACCTCATCGCCAAAATACCCACGATCGCAGCTGCAGCTGAAAATTTTCGAAACGGGAATCCGATCCTCTCTCCTATAGCTGATTTAACCCACACAGAGAATTTCCTTGCAATGGTCTATGGAAATGGTACAAAGGAATACAAGCCTGACCCTATTTTCACTAAAGCTTTGGAGCAACTCTTTATCCTCCACGCTGACCATGAACAGAACTGTTCTACGACAGCGGTCAGAGTAGTTGGGTCTGCCCATGCTGACCCATACTTAGCGATTGCTGCTGGGAGCGCTGCACTATCTGGCCCCCGCCATGGTGGAGCGAATGAAGCTGTTATTAATATGCTCAATAAGATTGATTCGCTAGATAATGTTGACGCATTCGTCGACTCTGTAAAAAACGGCGACAATCTACTTTGGGGATTTGGGCACCGCGTCTACAAAAACTATGATCCTCGGGCCCAAATTATAAAAGATACTGCTCATCAGATATTTGAAATCACCGGAAAAAATCCGAAACTAGATATAGCCCTGAAGTTGGAAGAAACAGCTCTCGCTGACGATTATTTTATTAACCGGAAGCTCTACCCAAATGTCGATTTCTATAGTGGATTGATATACCAAGCAATGGGATTCCCTGTAAACACGTTCACTGTCCTTTTTGCCATAGCTAGGACCTCTGGCTGGCTGGCCCACTGGAATGAAATGCTAGAGAGAAATACTCGGATAGCTAGGCCACGTCAACTCTATATCGGTCATGCAACACGAGGATTCACCGATATCGAGAATCGCTGAAGCTAGAAACGCTATCTATACCGCTCTTAAAGAAGTCACTCAGGCAATACTTTTCATTTCTTCCGCACTCATCGCCGTTTACGATTCTTCGATTTTTTATCGATCGCGGCTTTATCCCGTTCTTTAGCGAAGTTTCGCAATAGTTCTTTCTCAGTTTTAGAAAGGTCGATAGGCGTATCGACAATCACAGTCACGATTAAGTCGCCGCGTCCACGTCTTTGCAAACGCGGTACTCCTCTTCCACGAAACCTAAAGCGTTCTCCAGTTTTTGTTCCTGCAGGTATCTGCAACTCTTCTACACTATCAATGGTTTCATATTCCAAGGATGCACCTAACGCGGCTTGCGTCATTGGGATCCATAATTCGTCGTGGAGGTCATCTCCCGCCCGTTCGAATCTTTCATGTTCAGTAACTTGGTAGCGGACATGTATATCTCCATGGCCACCTCCTCGAGCTCCAACATGGCCCATTCCTGATAACCGCTGAGTAACACCTGTTGTAATCCCTACCGGTATTCCGACTGTGAATCTTTTCGCCTTTAGTTCAATTCCCAGTCCGCTGCATTCCCCGCAGGGATCAATGATCACTGATCCATAGCCTTTGCAATCGGGGCATTCAACCGTACTCATCATCTGGCCCAATAGGCTTTGTCGTACTTCTTGGACAATTCCTTGACCTTCGCAGGTTCTACATGTTGCTGCTTCCTTCTTTCCGCTAGATCCCGTCGCTTCGCATTTGTTGCATGCTACAGAAACATCTATCTCAAATGTAGTCTCTCCACCCAGTACGACTTCTTCTAATGAGACAGATACCACAACTTCCACGTCACGCCCCGCTGGGGGTCCAGTCTGTCGAAAATTTCTACCACCGAAGGGGTTTCCCCCACCAAAAAAAGCTTCAAACAGGTCAGATATTCCTCCAGCGCCTTGAAAACCTCTCTGCTGCGCCCCACCGATTGTTCCAAACTGATCATATTGTTGACGTTGCCTCTGATCACTTAAAATTTCATACGCTTGGGCAACCTCTTTAAATTTCTTTTCTGCCTTAACATCGCCGGGGTTGGCATCGGGATGATATTTTCTAGCCAATGCACGGTAAGCCTTTTTTATATCTGCTGGTGTTGCCGCACGAGAAAGACCCAAGATTTGATAGAGATCCGAATCCATTAGCTAGTTTCTTCCAATAAGTGTTTGTAGGTTCATCGCAGACATTTGCAGTTTACTTCCGATTAATCACCGAGTTTTAGTGCAGAGATGAAGGCCTCTTGTGGGACATCTACTCGCCCTATGGACTTCATCTTCTTTTTTCCTTCTTTTTGTTTTTTCAACAGCTTATTCTTTCGAGTTACGTCGCCTCCATAGAGTTTGGCGGTGACATCCTTTCGGTAAGCTTTCACTGTTTCTCTAGCAATGATTTTGCTCGATATGGCGGCTTGAATTGGGACGTCGAACTGTTGGCGAGGAATTAATTCTTTCAACTTTTTACTCATTTGTTGGCCGTATTCATACGCTTTAGAACGGTGAACAATCGAGCTAAAGGCATCGACAGACTCCCCCTGCAAAAGAATGTCTACCTTTACCAAATCTGATACAGCATAACCATCACTGTCGTAGTCCATACTTGCATAGCCCTGCGTCCGACTTTTCATCTGGTCAAAAAAATCTATAACTACTTCGGCAAGTGGCACTCGGTAGACCAATTCGACCCGTTCTGGGGATATATACTCCATCTTCTCCATGGTTCCCCGGCGGGTTTGGCACAAATCCACTAATGCACCCGTGTATGCACTCGGAGTAATAATAGAAGCACGCAGGTAAGGCTCTGCTATCGATTCAACCAAATTTTGCTGGGGTACTTCGCTTGGATTATCAATGTGAATAGTTTCCCCGTTTGAAAGGGTTATACGGTATTCGACTGATGGGGCTGTGGAAATCAAACTCAGATTGAATTCTCTCTCCAATCTTTCACGGACTATTTCCATATGCAGTAATCCAAGGAAGCCACAGCGAAACCCGAATCCTAATGCTCCTGAAGTTTCAGGCTCGTAAGTAAAACTTGAATCATTTAGCCCGAGTTTTTCCAAAGCATCACGCAAATTTGGATATTCATCACCATCGATCGGGTAGAGGCCGCTAAAGACCATTGGTTTTGGTTCTCGATATCCCTCCAAAGGAAACTCTGCTTTGGTTCGCATGTCAGTAATAGTCTCTCCAGCACGCGCATCTCCAACGTCTTTAATACCTGCGATTAAATACCCTACTTGGCCGGCCACAAGTGACTTCACTGGAGTTGAATCAGGCGTCCGTACACCTATTTCTTCTACTCCGGATGTTTTACCAACCTGCATAAAGTAGAGCTTGCTCTCCGAAGTAACTTCTCCATTCATAACCCGAATGGAACTGACCACTCCGCGATATTGGTCATAATGGCTGTCGAAAATTAATGCTTGCAACGGCTCGTCAGTGCTGCCGCTAGGAGCAGGGACTCGAGCCACAACTGTATCTAGAAGTTCAGAAACTCCTTCTCCCGTTTTCGCACTTAACCTGAGAACTTCATCTGCGGGAATACCCAGCACCTGCTCTATTTCCTGAACGCAAATGTCTGGCTCCGCTGCTGGGAGATCAATCTTGTTTAATGCGGCGACAATTTCCAGATTGTTTTCTAGAGCAAGATAAGTG
>CAJWET010000168.1 GCA_913031515.1 uncultured Acidimicrobiaceae bacterium
TAAAGCAAGGAAACTAAAAAAAGAACTTTTACGGCTCAACCCGAACATCAAAACGCTTTTATCTTTGGAATATAGGGAAGGAACTATCAAACTCAACGAGGATGATCTCAAATGGTGGGAGTACGGCTTCTACCCGCCCGACTCTCCCTTCTGGTTTTGGGACACTAATGGAGACCCGGTTCCTGGATGGGGTGAAGACACCGACAAGGACGGCATCATCGAACCTGAAGAGGCACGCTCGGGACTTACCGACTTTAGCCAACCGGAACTCATCGAACTAATCGCCCAAAAAGCACTGGCCGCAAAAGAGACCGGCATAGTCGATGGAATCTTTCTTGACTGGTGGAACGAACACTATGGGACTGCGGCCTCGTACATGGACTGGGAGACCTTCTATATGACCCAAGAAGAAGAACTCGAATCACGATTAGCGATCCTCCGGCGTATCCGAGAACTGGTCGGTGACGATTTTTTGATCCTTGTGAACACGAACGAATGGAAAGCTCCCCTGTCTGCACCCTATGTCAACGGGACGTTCATGGAACTTTACAAACCCGACTACTCCAAGGGGTACACCGTCGAACACTTGATGGAGGCTGAAGAGACCTTGTACTGGGCGTCAGAGAACTTTCAAGAGCCTCGGATCAACTGTTTTGAGGGTTGGCGGGTGGTCTACGACTATGGAAACGAGCAAGCACAAATAGCAGAGCGTGACTCAGAAGAGAACCAGCAATGGATGCGGGTCTTCACCACGATCGCGTTGACCCACTCAGACGGACATGTCGTATTCGGCGATGATAACGCTGAACCCACAGTTGACCATTCCCACAACTGGTATGACTTCTGGGACGCCGAACTTGGCGAACCCATCAGCGACAAACGCCAACTCCTCGACGGCATTGAAGGGCTGTTTATTCGGGAATTCACCAACGGCTACGCCGTCTACAACCGGTCAGGAACAGAACAAACAGTTACCCTCGGGAGCGAACACACGGCGGTCTCAACAGGACACACCAATGCCATACATACACTCGGAAATCTCGACGGCGAAATTTACCTCTGGTCCGGCGAATCTACTCTTGAACCCTAGGAACCTCGGGGAGCAATTTTCACACCGTCACGAACCAAAAGGTTCAGCTTTTCTTCCCTCTTAACGTTTCGATTGCTTTCTCGGCATGAACGAACATGTTTGTTTCGCTTTTAACGATACCGAGAAGCGTTCGGTCCTGACCAATGATGTAGGTCGCCCGCTGGTTGGGGAAAGGACCTCGACGTTTAGCGCCAAGTAATGAAGCTACTTTCTTATCAGGGTCTGACAAGAGCTTAAATCCCAAAGTGTTCTGTCGGTCAAATTCTTTTTGCCGATCCGCCGGATCGGTGCTGATTCCCACTCGTTGAGCTCCAAGTTCTGCAAACTCCGAAGCCAAGTCACGGAAATGACAGCTTTGTTTCGTTCAACCTGGGGTCATAGCTTTAGGGTAAAAATACAGAACTAGCGGACCGTTCTCTATTAGAGATCCTAGGGTCACTGTGTCACCGTCTTGGTCAAGCGCTTCGAAATCCGGAACCACATCGCCTTGTTTCATATGTCCTCATTTCCACAGATCTACAATTTTCCTTACCCGAGTATAATCAATCACTTGAATCTCAGGAAATCCGTCGAAGTATACGCAAAGAACCTTGGATTTTTTCCTCCACCCAATCGCCACTATTCATCGCTGGAAGATAAATACACTCATATGGTGGCCGACCCCCATCTGCTTGGTTAGGAAATACATCATGAATCGCAAGGAGTCCGCCGACCTGCACCTTCGGAACCCACCATTTATAGTCATCTCGAGCCGGTTGTACTCCATGCCCACCATCTATAAAAAGAAATGCGAGACGGGTGTCCCAGTGTCGAGCCACCTGAACAGAATCCCCTACTACCGCTACTACTACGGACTCTAACCCCGCATCGTGGATCACCCTTCGAAATGTCGGTAGGGTATCTAACTTCTCCACTTCTTGATCAACTAAATCTGGTTCGTGATGTTCCCAGCCAAATTGATTCTCTTCTGAACCTCGATGGTGGTCGAGAGCATAAAGAACACGCCCCTGCTCTTCAGCCGCGGTACCGAGATAAATAGCGGACTTTCCGCAGTAGCTTCCTATTTCAAACAATGGACCTTCAATCTCAAGACACGACGCAGCATCGTACAATGCCTCCCCTTCATCGTGAGGAAGGAATCCGCGTGCACTTCGAGCGTATGCAAGTCGGTCAGATTTCATATGAGCCAGAGTACTGGAGATTGGACTATTTCATTCAACTCCGAATATTTAAGTTTCCTTAACAAATTTCGAATTGAAAAGGTAGCGATCTAACACGATGAATTTCAATACCCACAGAACTCCGTAAGCAGTCATATTTGCACCATTAACTACATACCAAGAACTCCAGAAACGATTTGCAAGGAAGACAAATAGGGTTGAGAGACCTAACCCCATAAAGGCAATTATCCAATAGGGGAAAACTTCCCTTTTCAAGTCATGTGGTCCAGATTTTCCCCATACCCAAAAGCGATTAAGAACATAGTTGGGAATCGTTGAAAGAGCGACACAAAGAAAATTGCTGAGTATTGCAACCAATCCACAGATTTCAAAAAAGAGAAAGAGCAGCGACTGTCCAATAGCAACGCTGACGACTGAAACAAGGAAGTAGCGGAAAATTTTTCTATCGGATGATGAACCAAACATATTGTGAAAGATACGCCTCTAAGGCGCCATCGCTTTCTACCATACTCTCCTATGAAACCTGCAGCTATTTTCAAGATTCCTTCAACCGAAACCGATAATTCGGCATAAGATGTTGCAGTGGATATACGCACAAAGGACATGAAGTTGCAAAAATCGCTGGCTATGTGTGCTCTAGGATTTGTCTTTCTGGTTTCTACGCTTTCAGGGTGCAGCGAATCTTCGACAAGTGTTGATTCTTCCTCTGACCGAATCAACGGCACTGAAGAAGCTTCAACGGACGCTACTCAGCCTAAAGACACTACAGAACATCAGAATTCTGAACCCACTGGAGAGAACCAGGAATCCTCTGAAGAAACCCAAACTGGGAGTTGGACCATTCTGGTATACATAATGGGCGATACCGATCTTGAAGAATTTGCATTGAGTGACCTCGTTGAGATGTCAAAAGTCCCGACGAGTGAAGAATTCAATATTGTGGCCTTGTTTGATAGGTCAGATATCCATTCAGAAGCTGGGGTATTAAATCTTGAAGATTTTTCTGACACAAAAATTTTGCAGATTAAGAATGGGGCGCTCAACGTTGTCAATGACTCCATAGGTGAATTGAACCTTGGAGATTCAGAGACATTAGCTTCATTTATCGAATTTGGATTTTCTGAATTCCCCGCTGAACGAACAGCCCTGATTCTTTGGGACCATGGCGCAGGCTGGCCGGGTATGGGTCCAGATGATGGAAATGACTTTGACATACTTGATTTACAGGAAATCTCAGAAGGGCTTGAACAAGGATTGGAAAGCGTAGAGATTGAGAAGTTGGATCTCATAGGTTTCGATGCCTGTCTGATGGGGACCTACGAGGTTGCCATAGCGATGGAAGCCTACGCCGATGTGATGGTTGCTTCACAAGAATTAGAGCCCGGACAT
>CAJWET010000169.1 GCA_913031515.1 uncultured Acidimicrobiaceae bacterium
GATTGATCATTCGTTCAATGACTGTTACTGCCCTGTGCGGGGTATCGACAAAGCCATTCCATACGAGGTATCCCGCCATGGTTCCTCCAATGTCATCTCCAACATCCTCATGGTGCATTAGAAGTCGCTCACCGTGAGCAATGAGTTTATTTAGATCAACATACAAAACTCCTAGGACCTCATCGAGATGGTCTCCCATGGCAATTGGTCGATGAACATAGTCGATATCAAACTCTTCGTAATTATGAAGATTATGAGGAGCGGGGATGATCGAGATGACACGTTTGAAGTCGTTTCTCCGTATCCAGATTAATTCTTCTATACGACGTACTTTCCGATGTTGCGGGCCATATCCCCCTGGGCGCTCACACACGGCTAGCCGATCTTTCACTATCCATACGAGGTTTCGGGGCATGATGCCTTCTGCCCATTTTCCTCTCATATTCATTAATGCCAAAAAAACTCCAAATCAAAATATAAATACGACTAGGCCGGAGCTTAGTGTTGTTCCTTGCTCCCATGTGAAGGTTTCCGGAAGATTTTTAAGAAATTTTGATTTTGTTCCTAAGGATTGATTTAAGTTTGATCGTAACTCCATAAATCTGACAGGTTTCGGTATCGTTGCGCCACGTCGAGCCCATATCCGACGACAAAATCTGGTGGAATCTCAAATCCGATGTACCGAAGACCTAGATCCCCCGCCTGCCTTCCAGATCGAACTAGGAGTGCGCATACTTCAAGAGATTCCGGATTGCGAGATTTCAGTATTTTCCGAAGGTAATTCAATGTTAGTCCACTATCAATAATGTCCTCGACGATAATCACGTCACGTCCGGTTAGTTCTATGTCTAGGTCTTTAACAATTCGAACGACGCCACTTGTCTTTGTCGCATTCCCATACGATGAGACTGCCATGAAGTCGAATTCAACTGGTAAGTCGATAGCCCTAGCTAAATCCGCCATGTAAATGAAGGCGCCTTTCAGTACACAGATCAGCAGTGGAGAGCGCCCCTGATAGTCTTTCGTAATCTGTTTACCTAGTTCTTGGATCCGATCATAGATTTCTTCTCGGGAGAGGAGGATTTCGCCTGGGGGTTTTAGGGATTCAGTCATAAGGTCGGCACCCTAATGCAGATAAGAACTTTATGTGTGCATAGTTTCATATTGCTTCCGGTTTCTCAATTCGTAGAACTCTGTCCGTTCGTGCCACCCGCCAGCCGTTGCCGATATCCGTTGCAAGAGATTTGAGAAAGGCAACGTCAAGAACACGATCAATCGTTGCAAGATCTGGTGGGTGGTCATCTCCCCGTGTTTCCCAGATCCAATTTCTGATAGCTTCTCGAGAGATTATTTTAGGGGCTTCTTCAAGTGCTCGGCTGTCAGTAGGGTCAATCTTTTGAGCTTCCTCGGTAATAAATCTACCTCCGCTTCGGAAAAGCTCTGCTTGTCGGGAGAGAATTGGAACCATATCCCGGTCTGCGATATCGCAAAGCAGTGGGAGGAGTTCATGACGGATTCGATTCCGGCGAAATTTCGGATCCGTATTACTTGGGTCTGTCACCGTAGGAATATCTAGAGAAGAGCATAAATCTACAGTTTCGGATCGGCGTAGTTGAAGTATTGGCCGGCTTGTTGATGGCTGGATTCCGCTCATTCCTTGCCAAGCGCTTCCTCGAAGGAGAGCTAGAAGGATAGTTTCAGCTTGGTCATCTGCCGTGTGTCCGGTTAGAACATTATCCGGTAAAACTCTGTACCTAGCTTGACGTGCGCGTTCTTCCAGATTTGGACCGACTTCAACATGTACAGTTCTTGATTCGAATCGCGCTCCGAAGCGTTCCGCGGCAACAGCAACGGTTTCAGCTTCTTTGTCTGATCCTTCACGTATCCCATGATCTACATGGATTGCTGTAACGTCAAGCCCAGCTGAAGAGGCCAAGACGAGTAATGCTATTGAATCTGGGCCTCCTGAGACCGCGCAATCAACTGGCCTATCGGGAAAGGAACACCGTTGGAGAAGGTCTTGGATTTTCTTTTTCACTTGAGTCGTTTCCTCGGCTTCACTCTTGCCCTTGGATCAAGCTCCAATGGTACTGTTGTTCGCTGATTGTCCATTCATCCGATTTATCCAAAGTTCCGGTAGTTGGATTTCTTCCATAGAGGGGAGGTTCTCGGGTTTCTCCCATGCTCGACCGAGAAGTTCTCTGCCTCCGGCTTGTTCGACGGAAGCAATGAAGGCTTCCCCTGCCTGGTATTGGTTTAGCTTCGCTTCTAAACCGATAATTTTCTGGAATATTCTGCTGAATCCCTTTGCCGAATTCCGTCGATCGCGGAGGGTTTTCGCAAAGTAGCTGGCGCTGGGGATATGGTCTGCCCCTGCACGATCCATCGTGACGTCGCCATGTCCTTCGAGAAGGCTCATCATGCCGGAAATCTGGTTGATTGTTTCTCGTTGCTTTGGTGTTGTGAGGAGATTCGGGATGCCGCCTTCAGCGAATGGATCTTCATTATTTTTCTTAGCTTCAACAATGCGCTTGACTGCTTCTCGAAGGATTTCAGGGTCGGGGTCAACAGTATCAAGGGTTTGGTTTACCAGTTTCAGAAAATGGTCGCGAAGCCATGGGACACCGGTAAATTGGGCTCGATGGGTGCATTCATGGAGGGCTAGCCAAAGGCGGAACTCTTCTGGGGGGAACCCATATTTTTTTTCCAAGGCTATGACGTTAGGCCCGACATAGTACACCATGTCTTGATCTTCTGGATTTTCATCCTCGACAATGAGAAGGTCATATTGGCCTAGGACGCGTCCCGACATCCACCCGAGAAGCATGCCCATTTCTGCTCCACTTGCTTTGATGCCGAATTCACCGAGGAATGAGTTCTCTTTTTTTGCGAGTTTTCCTTCTAAGGGTCGGAGAAGTCGTTGGAAGGAGTCGATATTTGCTTCAATCCACATTGGGCGGTCAGCGACTCGTCCTCTTGCTTCTCCCATTTGTGAATGCAGCCCCGTTTCTTCTGCTACAAGTTGTTCTGCCTGTGCGGTGAATCGTTCAAAGTCAGGAGCAAGAGTAGCGTAATGATAGGGAGAACTGGAGGGTTTGCGCTCGCTTATTCGAATAGCAACTCGGCGAGCAAGATCCCAATCGACCGAATTGTCTGCCACCGTTAAATATCCGGTGTTTGTTTCTTATAACGGGGTGGATATTTTGGCCTGACAACCTTGAAGAGGTACCCCCCAATGACAGCAAGAACCATCAGGATAGTAGCTGGTGTGAGCACAACTGCGATCCACCAATGCCACTCGTTCGCTGCCAGAACATCCATGGTTTGATCGTAGACGCGAAATAGGGTTGTCTGACACCTTAAAGACGGGAATTACGAAATTCGTGTGAAGGCCCGAATCGTACCTTTCCCGATTTTAGGATCTTCACTTAAATCGGTTCGTTATCCCATTTACGAACAGTTTTGCCCAACGACTCCCCGCAGGCACAGTGGGCGGATCTCTGCATTGACGACTTCATGCTTTCTTATCTACTTAGTCGTTTCCCGCAGTGAGGGTCAATCGAATCCCGCTCGCTAGAGATCAG
>CAJWET010000170.1 GCA_913031515.1 uncultured Acidimicrobiaceae bacterium
TACGTGAAGTTGGAGGCACCCACAATGATGATACGGGAGAAGCTCTGTTCCATATTCGGTGGGCTCCCGCTCTTCTTGATGCCCAATTACATGCACAACTAGTTAAATCAACGCCGGGGGCAGTCATGGTAGCTTCAGGTGAAACTGATAGACATAAGTTTACTGGCAAAGTCATTAGCGATTTGACCGATTCGATCGTACGTATGGCAGCAAGTCAAATAGATTTGCCACCAGCTCCACCGAACATTGGGTCCAAAGAAGATATTGGCGAAATGATAGTCTCTCGTCTAGATGGAATGGCTTTCCGTGCGCCAGTTGATGATGCAGTAGATATTGCTCGTCGTTTAACTCAATGGGCTGTGCCCGTAACAGGTCTTGCAAAATTGAGAATTGTTGTCCAGCTAGATCCTCCCGATGACTCTGGAACTTGGCTAGCTAGGGTTCTAGTTCCCAATGGGAAAGAAGAGCTTGAGCCCATCGAAGTCACCGTTACAACTGGAAGCGAAGCGCGCCGTAAACTCGTCAACAAACAAATTACTCGACTTGAACGTTTGTTTCCTGAGTTGCTTCGTCCCGGTGGGCGACGTCGGGGTGAGGTTCTTCTATCCCAAAACGAAGCTTGGGAACTAATGAGCAATGTGGGGGAAACACTCACTGCAGCAGGGTACGACGTACGAGTGCCCAAATTAACTGGTCTTAAAACTACCCCGATTTTGCGAATTACAGCAGAAAGTCAAGAAACAGTTGTAGGTGCTCAACAAATTGCTGACGTTCGATGGACAGCTTTGTTTGATGATGTTGAATTGGATGCGGATCAAATCCGCGATTTAGCTTCGCAAGCTCGACCCCTTGTAGAGTCCAAAGGGCAGTGGATTGAACTTGATAAGGTCGATCTCGCTGAAGCCGCAGCTGCATTAGCTGAACGTGCTGACAAGACGAAAATGTCCGGTGCGGAAATGCTCCGACATGCTCTGGGCCTTGAAGGTTACGCTCTCGGTGGGATAGCGCTGGCAGGCGGAGGTTGGGCAGCTGACTTACTTCAAAGCGTCAAGGAACTGCCTGAAGATCCGGATACGAAACCAGAGAATTTTGTGGGAGAACTGCGGAGTTACCAAGCGGATGCACTCGTGTGGCTTGAATTCTTAGGTGATGCTGGGCTGGGAGGTTGTCTTGCACTTGACATGGGACTAGGTAAAACACCAACAACTCTTGCTTGCATTGCAGCTTCTGACAATGAAAAAACAAGTATCGTTATCGCTCCGCCAGCTGTCGTTGGAAATTGGAAGGCAGAAGCACAAAAGTTTGTTCCTGGCGTCAATGTTTTGGTTCATCATGGACCTAGCCGTTCAAAAGGTTCTGCCCTGAAAAAAGCTGTAGAAAAAAACGACCTCGTGATTACAACGTATGGAACCGCTGTAAGGGACATTGAACAACTAGAGAAATATGAGTGGTCAAAAATCGTTCTCGATGAAGCTCAAGCTATTAAAAATCCTGCAGCAGAAACATCTAAGCAGCTTCGTAGACTTGAAGCGCATTCTCGTATTGCTCTAACTGGGACTCCTATCGAAAATGGTTTGGGGGACTTATGGTCTATTCTCGACTGGTCCAATCCTGGTCTACTTGGACCCAGAACTCAGTTTATTGCCCAATTAACACCTGACCGGAAAAGAGAAACAGGCAATGAGGATGCCTTGAAAGCCCTAAACGGAATTATGGTGTATAGAAGGACAAAGGCAGAACCTATCATTGCTGCCGAATTACCTGATCGTATTGATGAGCTAGATCACTGTGCAATGACCCCAGAACAGATCGGCCTATACCAGGCGGTAATCGATTCTCTCATTGAAGAAAGTGAAAATAGCGAAGCTGGATCCCCGCAACGGAAAGGAGCTGTCCTTGCAGCCATAACTGCTTTGAAACAGATCTGCAATCACCCTTTAAATTACCGAGATGACGGTGGACCAATCGAAGGTAGATCAGGGAAGCTAGATCGTCTTTACGAAATAATCGACACTGTGTTCGCTGCAGAGGAGCGGCTGCTTGTTTTTACTCACTTTGCTACTTGGGGCGAACGGCTAGCTATCCATCTCTCTGAAAAATATGGACACTCTTTCGATTGCTACCACGGGGGTCTTGGCCGCGGAGCACGTGATCGGATGGTTGACGCGTTTCAGAACGGAAAGGGATCAGGCGGAATGGTGTTGTCATTAAAAGCTGGTGGGACGGGGCTTAACCTGACCGCAGCCAATCATGTCATCCTCTACGACCGCTGGTGGAATCCGGCAGTTGAAGACCAAGCACGTGATCGGGTGTGGCGAATTGGGCAGAAAAACACAGTTATTGCACATCGTTTAATATGTCCTGGGACAGTAGATGAACGTGTTGAAGAAGTTGTTGCTGGGAAGAGACAAATCGCCAACCTTGTTCTTCCAAAATCAAGCTCAATCGGCGATTTAAATGCCAAACAACTGCAACAAGCATTCGGAATAGACCAAGATTTTGTACTCGCCTATGAAACACGTGAGAACGAAAGTGATATCGATCATGAATCCTAACCGAAGTCAAGGCAACTCCACCTCCAACGGTAGATCTAATTCCTCTCCAAGCGGCACTAGGAAAAAACGTCGTCGTAGCCGTAATAAACCTGATCCCAGAAAGTTCTGGGGTAATCCCGATCTGTTGCCGAAACCCATTTACGGCCTCACTGCACCATCAGTTACTAACGCTATCCCTGCGTCTTTGGGAAGAGCACCTATCACAGGGCAGGAAACTGCATCTTTGAAATTTTTTGATGCTATTTATGAGAGGTCAGTCGGCCTTGCTTTTGCTCTTGCAACTGCAGGGGGGCTTGATCTACCACCGCCCGAAGGTGAAGAAGATATGGTTGCCGAAGATCTCCATAACGCTGCTACCCCAGTTCTTGATTCTTTCAACGCTATTGAGTCTCCCGAAAATGCTGCTGATGGGAACAAGTTTTAGTATCAGATGTAGGCAAATCTAGAAAAGGGCATCTTGGATCAGTAAATCTTCTGTAGGAAAGCTACCTATTTCTAGCTCTATCCCGAACAGGGTATCCAAATCTGCAATAAAGACATCTGAAGAATCCTCAGGAACTAACGCACCGATTCTGCCGATCACATCAACTATCCGGAGTAAGTGTGCTCCTGATGAAAGATCTCGCGGGTATAGATGCACGTTTTTCCACGTCTCGGATTTAAATGCCTTGTTTTCCCATTCAATTCCTACAATGTCGCAGGTGATATTTTCAACGCTAAGCAGTAGCTCTTCTACTTCCTTCCTAGCAAGATCAAGATTTTCTTTCGCTTGCTTTCTCTCAATGGGATGAAGCAGTCCGGTAATTTTTTTCTTTGTTGATACTGCTTGTTGAATGGACAATTCTGTGGTCACGAGATCTTCTAATCTCCGCACCGCAAATCCATCGAGTGTTTTTGCGAGCACGATGGCCCACAAGGCTCCCTGTTCTTGCAATCTTCGCTCTTTACGATGAGAGGTAGTGGTGCCGACCTTCATCGACCCGTCACCAAAGCTGGCCAGATACA
>CAJWET010000171.1 GCA_913031515.1 uncultured Acidimicrobiaceae bacterium
CAGAAGCGTTCTCCATCAGTTCATGCCACCAGTGGTCTCTACCTTCGGTCATTGTGACCGACGTATCACAGCGGTTAACCACAACCACATTTTTTACTGTTGAGGCCCCGTTCTCAAGCGCTGCATCCACATTAACTTTTAAGGGCGAGGGCTCTCCACGTCGAAACCCGGCATCCGCGGTAATGATAAGTTGAGCATCCGCGTCTTCACAACGATCAATAATTGCATCCGGACTAAACCCACCAAAGATGACGGAGTGAGCAACACCAATTCGCGCACAAGCAAGCATGGCGATAGGTAATTCCAAAATCATTGGCATATAAATCGCTACTCGGTCTGACTTCTGCAAACCCAATTCTTTCAATACATTCGCAAACTTTGATACCTCAATAAGAAGCTCTCCATATGTGATTGTTCTTGTATCTCCAGGTTCACCCTCCCAATGGAAGGCAGTCTTATCTCCATTGCCGTTCTCAACATGCCGGTCAAGGCAGTTGTACGTAATATTCAATTCTCCGCCTAAAAACCACTTCGCGTAGGGAAGGTCCCATTCTAAAGTTGTGTGGAAATCCTTCGACCATGTGAGTAGATCTCGGGCTTGGCGGGCCCAAAAGGCCTCATAATCTTCTTCAGCTTCTTCATACAAAGTTCGGTCGGTAGTTAGCGCCTTACTTTGGAATTCTTGCGATGGTGGGAATGTTCGACTCTCAATATATAACTCTTCAATAGTTTGATTAGACACTCTGCCCCTTTTCTGGTGACCTCTGACGAGAATACTCCTCGGAAGAAAGTGGGCCAAAATATTGACCCCTATTAATTTAGGGCGTTACTTCCCACTCGATCACCTGAAATCCTCCCAGTCCTTTGAGATCCAATAAAGCTTCAGCTTCGGTAGCTCTACTTCGAGCAGCGAGTGCTTCGACATTTGGACTCGCCGCCTTGTCACGCCATATTCGATTCCCCTCTTCAACGAGATCGGAAATCCCAAGCGACAACAACCACGAGTGTTGCGACCGTATAAGATCTGGTACTCGCACTCGGCTCAATTGACTGAGGTCCACATCGGCCGTTATATCTTGAGCCCCTGGTTCTACCAATGGATTATCCCCATAACCATGTCGTCTATATGTTCGTAGCCACTGGTGGTTTTCAGGCGCGGGAAAGACCTCGAGAGCATAGTCAATTGCAACGATCCGACCTACTTCGATAGAACTTACAGCTTTCGCAAGCCAACGCCGAGCTTCAACCTGATCAGGAACACGTATACCTGGTTTCTGAGCATTGCCAAACTCCTTGATTAAACTCCCATCGCATTCAACAAAGACTTCATGGAATGAACCTTCATTTAGACCGACACATACTTGCCGCCAATCTCCAGTATTTTTACTCTGGTAAATATCGAAAGGGAGATTATCTAAAAGCTCGTTTGCAAAGATAACTCCTGTGCCAACTGAGTCTGGGATTTGTTCTAACGATTCGACCTCCTCAGGGTGTTGAGAGCGTTGCAATGCACTAATTTCTACAGCGATGTAACTAAGGGCTTCCCGGCATGAAGGTTTCGATTGGAGAATGGATTTTGCAAGAGTCCCCGTTCCTGCCCCGACCTCAACGAAGTAAAAAGGGTCCGGATTTCCTAGTTCATACCACCACTTATCAAGGGCATTAGCGACAAGTTTTCCGAACAGCGGGCCAGTTTCAGGGCTGGTGATAAAGTCCTTCCTTCTCCCCGCGCCCCCAGTTGCATAGAAACCTAACGAAGGGTGGTATAGAGCTAGTTCCATGAACCTGCTAAAGGAGATAACTCCATCGGACTTAATTTCTTCAGCTATTTGATTATTCAAAGTCATCGTAGATATCTACGCACACGATTAGAAAATCGTCAACTAAAGCAGTGGAAAAATTAGCTTCCAAAAGCTACAAGGCTTACATCTGTGAAGTGAGTAACTATTCCCGGTGCAATCCCGAACGCAATAGTGGCGCCTGCCGTTAGTACCAGAACGGTAAGGAGAGAGACAGGAATGTCTAACTCTCCTTTGAGGGTCTCATGCGGCTCTTCAACCCACATGCGCATCGTTATTTTCCCATAATAGCCAAAGGCGATGACAGCATTGACTGCCGCTACTACTGCTAGCCCATAACCCCAATTCGTGGTTGCACTTGTAAGTGAAGTAAATACGGAGAATTTTGCATACCACCCTCCAAGAGGTGGTATGCCAGCAAGAGAAGCTAGAAAAATCGTCATGACAACTGCAAGACTTGGATAAGTACGGAATAGGCCGTTATAGCTTTGAAGGTCAGCAGTTCTGGTCTTCCTCGAGACTGCAAGGATTATGCCAAATGCCCCAATGTTCATCGCTGCATATATTACAAGATACGTGACGACCGCTGAGACGGATTTATCAGCTATGGCAGACCCTTCTCCAGCTACTGCAAGTGGAGCAAGAATGAAACCTGCTTGGGCGATCCCAGAATATGCCATTAGCCGAACGATATTTGTTTGCCTCAGTGCCATCACATTCCCTGCGGTCATGGATAATGCAGCAAGAATCCAGATAAGCGGCTGAAAAACCTCTTCCTGTCCGATAAATCCAATTATTACTAAGTTCATAAGCGCAACGAATCCTGCTGCTTTGGAAGCTACAGCTAGAAACGCTGTGACGGGTGTCGGTGCTCCTTCATAGGTATCGGGAGCCCATGTATGAAAGGGGAAGGCTGATACTTTGAAACCAAACCCTATGACAACAAAGGTTATTCCTAAAGTAACCACTGGGGTGTTGGCATCCCCGCTAGCAATCGCTTCATTAATTTCTTCAAGTATGGTGCTTCCACTAACTCCAAAGATCAATGACATCCCATACAGCATGATCGCTGAGGCGAAAACACCCATTAAATAATATTTCAACCCTGCTTCATTGCTTTTATGGTCTTTTTTGCGCCAAGTTGCCAACAAATAAGCTGGAATTGATAGAAGCTCGAGAGCAACAAAGATGCTGATAAGATCCCGAGCGGAAGCCATGAGAATCATCCCCAAAACTGAAGAGATAAGCATTCCGTAATACTCGTTTTCCCAATACTCCCCTTCCGCAATGTAATTTGTTGATAGAAGCACTACCAAGTAACCGCTAAGGAGAAAAACCGCCTTGATGATAAGGGCGTACTTGTCAACAACAAATGCCCCCTTAAACATTGATCTATCTTCTGAGTCAATCGCAAGAGTAAGTATGGGGATGATGGGTATCAACATCACAATTCCTGCAAGGGCCGATGTAATGGAACGTCCCTTCTCGAGCCAAATGACGTCTATTAGCGTGAGTAGCGCTCCACCACCCAAAAGGCAGAGTTCAGGCGCAACCGCATGCCAGTCAATCGGTGGACGATCAAATGTTCCTGAAGAAGCAAGTAGACCGAAAACAGAAGATAACGTGTCGATCATTGAAAGTTAATCCTTCATCAATTCTGCGGTTTCTCGAATATTTTCAAAACACTCAATTCCTTGTTCGCCGCCTTCTACCTCTAGACAGTTTTCAACCACTTC
>CAJWET010000172.1 GCA_913031515.1 uncultured Acidimicrobiaceae bacterium
ATTTTTAATGTCGGGCCTCCCCAACCGGTATGACTGAAGGAAAGAAGCCCTCCATCAGTATTGGTTGGATACTTCTGATTCCAGGCAATTCCATTCTGGTGCAAAAAGTCCGCTCCTTCACCTTCATCGCATAAACCCATCGCTTCGAACTGTCGAATCACTTCCCAAGTATTTATATCATATAGTTCAAAAATATCGATATCGTCAGGTGCCAGACCGGCACCACCAAACACTCGCAAAAAGGCGTCTCTTCCTATAAGGCCAACTTCATCATAACGAGGGGGATTCACGTACTGCTGTCTATACCATTCAGAACTTCCACTTAAAATTTTAATTGGGGTATGTGGACAGTCCCTGGCTCTTTCGATCGAAGTCACTACAACAGCAGATGCGCCTTCAGTGGCTAGACAAAGATCTAGAAGATGAAATGGTTCACACACTAGAGGAGATTCGGTAATATCTCTAGGTTCATATGGGCCGCGACCATACATCACTGCATGAGGGTTCATAGCTCCAGCATTACGTATTGTCGCAGCCACTTCAGAAAGCCGATATCGGTCAGGGTTAAACCGCTTGAAATAGACTTGTGCAATTAGTGCAAAATGAGCTGCCGTAAATAGGCCCCACGGGGCAACAAATTCATTTTCTGGCCTCGTATATGCTGCAAGCTCTGAATTTCTCAGAACTCCTGCTTGACCTCCAAAAACAACTGCAACTTCACATAACCCTGCGGATACCGCTGCTGCTGCATCCAAAACACCAGGAACACCTTGTGGATATGTGTCACCTATCCAACGGAAAGAAGTTCCAAGAGCTCCCGCCCAGTCCACAACTCCAGGATCAAGGGATGTACCTCCTGGGCCGGGCCATCGGGCCGCAATCCCATCAATGTCATCTATCGCTATACCAGCATCTTCTATGGCTAACTTCAACGCTTCAACACACACAGAAATGCTGGTCTTTTCCAGAGATTTAGCTTGCTGAGTTAAGCCAACCCCAGCTATAGCAGCATTTAGGTTCATTAAATCTTCCTTCCGGATCCCCAAAAACTCTCTCGAATTTCATTCTTTGCAATTTTCCCTACAGCGTTTTTGGGCAGCGTTTCCCAGATCTCAATTCGTTCAGGTATTTTAATTGATGTTAATTCCGACTCGCGACAATGCAACCTAAGGAGTTCACCTGTTACTTTTGCTCCTTCGACCAAAGCCACAACAGCTACAATCGCTTCACCCCATTCGTGATCAGGAACACCCACAACAGTGGCATCGAGAACCTCTTCATGCCTGTACAAAACATTTTCGATTTCCGTAGGAGCAATATTCAGCCCCCCTCGGATTATTAGATTTTTCTTTCTATCAACGATAAAAATAAAGCCGTCTTCACTGATCTCAGCTATGTCCCCTGAATGCATCCACCCATCGATTAATACTTCCCCCGTTCGCTCTGGATCACGGTAATAGCCCTTCATAACATATGGGCCAGAAAAAATTACCTCTCCCCTCTCCCCTGGTTGAATGTCATTTCCCCCAGCATCAACGACTCGAACATGAACAGCGTAAGAAGGTTGACCGCATGAAGCTAGAAGTTCTGGGCGATTCTTCAGGCCCTGCATATGGTCGCTTTTCCGGAGAATTGTTCCGATAGAAGCGATTTCAGCCATTCCGTAGAGTTGATTGAAAATGCATCCGAATCGATCTATAAGTTCTCTCAGGCGGTCAGGAGAGATGGGAGACGACCCATAACCCAATGTGACCAAGCCAGAAAGTTGAGGAGTGGCATCAAGCGGAAGTCGATCAAGAACCCGCATTAACTGTGTCGGAACGAGAAAACTATGAGTCACCCCTTCTTCTTCAACTTCACGAGCAAAACCTATAGGGTCGAAATTTCGACTATCTCTGAATCCTAAAGATGCACCTACTGTCAAGCAGGGAACAATAGTAATATTCACGCTCGAATTGTGAGGAATCTGAACAAGATATCGAGTTTCCGAATCGATCTCGTATTCCATGCATGCAACTGTTGCATGTTGAATGGCCCGACCGTGATCGAAGAGCACCCCTTTCGGACTACCAGTAGTTCCACTTGTATAGACAATACAGAAATCATCATCGTATCGAACTTCATGAAGTGTTTCCGGATTTATATCAGGCATTCTAGAAGTTTCTAGTTTCCAAGCCTTTGAATCTAGATTGAGCACGGGTATGCCGATTTCACCAGCTAACAATTCGACTTGTTCCAAATGGTCTCTATCTGTGATCAATAACGATGATTGTGAGTTCTCAAAAATTTGTTTTAATTCCCTAGAGCCAAGTCTGAAATTCAGACCAACATAAACTAAACCTGCTTTTGCAATCCCACCCATAACTTCAACGACTTCGGGACGATTTGCTACAAACAACGCAACCCGGTCGCCTTTGCTCAGTCCCATTGCAAGTAGCCGATGCGCTATTTGATTACTTTTCTTATCTAATTGCTCATAGTTCAATTCAACATTTCCAAAGATGGCAACCGAATCTGGATCTCGAACCGCATTCCTATGAATCGCTAAACCAACGCTCATGTAGTTTTCTTTTTTAATGTAAACACTGGAAGTTTTCTTCCGGAGAAATCCATGAAATTTACCTTTACCCTCGCACCTAGATCAACTTCAGTCGGAAGACAGTCAACAATCCATGAGAACATTCGCCATCCTTCATCCAGTTCGATATCAGCCACAATGAGTGGGATGGGGAAATTGGAATCAGGCGGGCGGTGAATCACCGTAAAACTGTAAATAGAGCCCTCTCCGGAACTTTCCTGATATTCCCAAGTATCCAAATGGCAATTTGGGCAAAGTACTTGAGGGCTAAAAAAATTCTCTCCGCATGATGAACAAACGGGGCGGACAAGTCTTTCTGATTCAGCTTGCTCCCAAAATTGAAAAGAGAGTTCCGCTCCAGATTGTTTACGCATTAGTTTCCTCTTGGAGAAGCGCAAATGCAGCATCTCGAACACTCATACCTACTTCAACCCCTCGATCCCGTGCTCGTTTGTTGCATGCGCTGATAGAACCTTCAAAATACGCTTTAAATGCATCCCCCACAGGGGCACTCCATGCATCACAACATGCCCCAGCCAAACCATGAGCTTCGGTCATTTCTAACCCAGCGATCCCAGCTTTGTTCTTACTCATTCCACCGTCAGAACAAATAAAACCATGCGGAGATACCTCTAGAAGGAATTTAGCTCCGGACCGGCCAGTATGGCCCGCCGTAACAAGAACATTGTTTGCGTCTTCTGGCAAAGCAAAAACAATTGAGTCGGTAACAATGATCTCTCTTCCAGTTTCTGATGTCGCGAGAGATTCACGCCGTATCTTGGTTCCTGCCGTCACATCTCCAGGATCATTGAGAATAAGGATTTTCGCAGCTTCAGACACGGCCATCCCCTCTGAGACTCCTGCTCTTTCAGCAAGAATGTTCACCCTTGAAATCACATTTTGATGGGGGGGCGTCGAATTCGCGAACCTTTCCATTTCTTTGTATTAAATCA
>CAJWET010000173.1 GCA_913031515.1 uncultured Acidimicrobiaceae bacterium
TCAGATTCTCAAGTCACAGTTACTTGGAGTTCCCCCTCAGATGATGGAGGTACTGCAATAACAGATTACTTGATAGAGTATAGTGTTGACCATGAAATATGGGTCATATATGATGATGGAGTAAGTACTGAAACTTCTGCAACAGTAAGCCAACTTACAAACGGAGAGGAGTATCAGTTTAGAGTCTCTGCCATAAATTCTATTGGTATAGGAGATGTATCAGCAATATCTACAGCTATACCATCTGCAGAACCAGAAGTAATTCTAGAAGAAGAACCAGAAGTAATTCTAGAAGCCGAAGCAGAAGCTGAAGCCAAAGCAGCAGCTGAAGCCGAAGCAGCAGCTGAAGCAGCAGCTGAAGCAGGTGAAGAAGGTGTTACCGATGAGGGTGAAGTTTCGACCGACGACGGAGAAACTCCAGCCGAAGATAGCGAATAGATAGTCTCGTGCGGCGTCAAAGGCGCACAAATCGAGCTTTTGGAAGCTCTCCAGACTTTCTAATCGTCGGCCTTGGAAACCCAGGAAAAAAATATGCCGGTACAAGACATAATGTCGGTGCGGAAGCAGTTCAAGAATTGGCTCAACGGTACGATATCCGCCTTAGAAGAAGCAAAGAACTCTCCGTATGTGCGGAAGTTAAATCTGAAAACCTAAACCTCGTCGTAGCAGTACCAGAAACCTACATGAACGAGTCTGGACTGGCAGTCCAGAAGCTGATGCATAGGTACAATGTCACTGAACCTAGTAAACTTGTAGTGATTCACGATGAGTTAGACCTTCCGGTTGGAAAATTAAAAATCAAACTTGGCGGTGGTCTAGCTGGTCACAACGGCCTTAAATCCATTGAAAGCCATATTCACACGAGAGAATTTACCCGAATCCGTATCGGCATAGGTGAAGTTAAAGAGGGGCAGAAAGGTCGTGACTACGTCCTAAATCGGCCAAGCAAAGATGAAATGCAGAAATTATCCCATTCAAAGTCTTTAACTGCAGATGCCATCGAATTTATTCATGCTCATGGGTACCCAGCAGCTATGAATAAGTTCAACGCGTGAGTTTTGACCCTATTCTTGAAGCCCTCGCTGAAGAGGAAGCTGTCGTTTCGCTTGCTAGGCCTTCCATCGCTAGTGTCTCGATACCCGAATGTGCCCAATCTTGGGCGCTAGCATCATATGTTCGTCTTGCCCAAAGGGAGACAGTATTTGTTGTAACTCCAACAATCAAAGAGGCATCGGACCTCCACTCCGACCTAGGTGCAATTCTTGGCTCCGATGAGGTTGAATTGTTCCCCGCTTGGGAGACTCTTCCGTTTGAACGGGTGAGCCCCACACTTGATACCATGGGGCGACGAATCAAGGTAGCTTGGCAGCTCAAAAACTTCCATAGCCCCAAAGTTGTCGTAGCGCCCGTTAGAGCAGTAACACAAATACTTGCTCCAGACCAAGAAGTCGAACCTATATTAGTTTCCTATAAACGGAACATAGACTTACATCGAACTCTCGAAGCGCTAATCCTGATGGGTTACAGGCGGGTGGCGCAAGTTGAGCATCGAGGTGAAGTTGCAAATCGGGGTTCAATACTTGACGTATATCCGACAACAGCAGATGCACCAATTCGAGTTGATTTGTGGGGTGATGAGGTTGACCGACTGGTGGAGTTCTCAGTTTCCGACCAGCTTACAATTTCAGAAAAACAAGAAGTCCAAATCTTTCCAGCGCGTGAGCTCCTGCCAACAGAATCTATCAAGCAACGAGCGGAGCACTTAACTTCTACAGCACCTTGGGGCCGAGCTCATTGGGAGAAATTCGCACAGGGTGAAGTATTCGACGGGATGGAATCATGGCTTCCCTGGATAGTAGAAAAAGAAGAAACGATTCTCGATTACCTCCCTCGCGGCAGCCGCTTATTTTTCATTGACCCAGCGCGTTCAAAAACGAGAGTGGAAGAAATTTCACATGATGAAGGGCGGGTTGTTCCAGTTCTCTCCCAAACTTGGGAAATTGGAGAGGCAGCACTGAGAAAGAAGCTACATGTCCCTTTCGAAAAAATATTCTCTCATGTCCCATCGACTTCTCTCGTCTCGTTATTTGAAAGAGAAGATCAGCTTTCTCTAGAAGCACAAGTATGGCAAACATCCGGATCAAAAATCTCGAGCAGGGAGAAGACCAAACAATTATTGGCACGAGGTTATTCCGTTTACATTTCAGCGGGTTCAAAAAAGTCCAAGAAAGGACTCTCAAACCTAATTGAAAGACAAGGTCTGAAAGGTGAAACCTTAGAAAAGAAAACGAAATTTCGCTTCGAGAAAGAGGTTCAAATAATTGGCGGCCCGATAAGTCAGAGCGCTATTTTTCCTTCAAGAAAAATAGCGATTATCTCCGAAGACGATTTCACTGGACGAAGACAAGCAAGAAGGATTAACAGAGCGAAAAGAACTGATGTCAAAGTATTCCATGAAGATCTTCAAGCTGGATCTTATGTTGTTCATGAACAACATGGTGTCGCCCTATACAGGGGAATCGTTTCACAATCTATAGGATCTATTGAACGTGACTACCTCCTTCTCGAGTATCGGAAAGGAGACAAACTGTATGTCCCGACAGAACAGATAAATCAAATCCGACCCTACACAGGTGGAAGCCATCCAGTACTGAGCAGAATGGGCGGAAGTGATTGGCATAAAACAAAAACACGAGTTAGATCAGAAATTCAAAAAATTGTCGAAGAACTCGTTCATCTATATCAGAAGCGTTTGACGACTGATGGCTATGCATTCTCCCCTGACACTCCATGGCAACGCGAAGTCGAAGATTCTTTCCCTTTCCAAGAAACCCCTGATCAGATCCTCGCAATCGAAGCAGTCAAGGAAGACATGGAACGACAACAACCTATGGACCGGCTTGTTTGTGGGGATGTCGGATTTGGCAAAACTGAAATTGCACTTCGAGCAGCCTTTAAAGCGATCCAGGATAACAAACAGGTCGCAATGCTCGTCCCTACTACATTGCTCGCCCAGCAACACTTCCAGACTTTCTCCACCAGATTAAGTCCCTATCCATTAAAGGTAGAGGTACTAAGTCGGTTTCTAAATTCAAAAGAAAAAGCTCGAGTCATTAATCAACTATCTTCAGGGGAAACAGACCTTGTCATTGGGACACATCGGTTGCTTTCAAACGACGTTACTTTCCGCGACCTGGGTCTTTTGATCATCGACGAGGAACAACGTTTCGGAGTGAAGCACAAAGAAATGCTAAAAGAGATCAAAACAAGTATCGATGTTCTGACATTATCTGCGACTCCTATTCCGAGAACTCTTGAAATGAGCCTTACGGGGATAAGGGATCTGACTATCTTGAATACTCCGCCTTTGGATAGGAAGCCCATATTGACATTCGTAGGAGAATACGAAAATCATGTAATTATTATTGACACTTTCTGTAATGACACTTTCTGTAATTTAAAGAAATAGGGGTTCTATAATA
>CAJWET010000174.1 GCA_913031515.1 uncultured Acidimicrobiaceae bacterium
TGATCCGATTATGGGAGAAGTTGATCGATGAGCCGACTCAATGAAGAGAATCTGAGAATGGCTCGTCAAATTATCTCGATGTACCCCAAAAAAAAATCTGCAATGATTCCCCTACTTCATCTGGCGCAAGAACAGAGTGGTTTGGTTTCAAACGAAGCAATGACACATATAGCAGAACTGATCGAAGTCACACCGGCAGAAGTACTTGGAACGTGCAGCTTCTATGAGATGTTTAAACGGCACCCTGTTGGCGAGTACCAGATCAATATCTGTCACGGGATTTCCTGTCATCTTCTTGGAGCAGAAGACGTTTTAGATCATGCTGAAAAGTCTCTTGGAGTGAAAGAAGGAGAGATTACAAAAGATGGAAAATTTAGTTTCGATGGTGTGGAATGTGTCGCCGCATGTACCGAAGCTCCCTGCCTACAGGTCAACTACCGCTATATCAATAAGGTTAATTCCGATGGATTTGACGAACTCATAGCTGATCTACGAAACGGAGGGAAAGCTGAAATTCCAAAACATGGGAGACTCGCAAATATCCGGCAAAAGGTTTCATCTGAAAAATTAGCTGGTCCTGCAGGAGTGGAAGACGCTTCACCTCCAGTGTGGCTACGACGCAATAAGGAAGAACAATGACGGTTCCATTGATAACGACTAGCCGTTGGGAAATCGAAGACGGACACACCCTAGAAGGGTACTTGCGGACGGGAGGGTACCAAGGTCTCCGTCGTGCTCTAGAAATGACGCCAGATCAAGTTCATGATGAAGTAAAGAAAGCTTCGCTTCTTGGACGTGGCGGGGCGGGATTTCCGGCAGGTATCAAATGGGGTTTTCTCCCTCCTGATGTATGGCCGCGCTATCTCGTTGTTAATGGTGATGAGTCGGAGCCGGGTACCTACAAGGATCGGCTCCTTATTGAGCGGGACCCTCATCAATTAATTGAGGGTTGCATAATAACTTGTTTTGCTTTGGGGTTATCGCAATGCTTTCTCTATGTGAGAGGAGAGATGGCTCATGGACAGGAGAGAATAGCAGCCGCTCTAAACGAAGCCTACGATCAAGGCTATGTCGGCAAGAATATCCTCGGTACAGAACTCTCAGTAGATGTCCTACTTCATTGGGGTGCAGGAGCGTACATCGTAGGTGAAGAAACGGCCTTAATTGAAAGTCTCGAAGGGAATAGGGGTTTTCCTAGGCTCAAACCCCCTTATTTCCCTGCTTCCATTGGCCTATATGGGAAGCCGACGATTGTCAATAATGTTGAGACACTTTCGAATGTTCCGTGGATAGTAGAACATGGGGGAGAGGCGTTCGCAAAGATAGGAGCTGAACAATCTACCGGGACAAGGATTTTCGCTGTATCAGGCCATGTTAAGAAACCGGGAGTATTTGAAGTTGAATTTGGAACGACAACGTTCAGGGAGATCATCATGGGTGATCATTATGCTGGGGGTATTCGTGACGGGAATTCCCTGAAAGCGTTTATTCCAGGAGGTGCATCGGCTCCATGGTTCTTTGAAGAACACTTAGATATCCCTCTAGAGAAATCTATAGTTGACAATGAAGGTTCAATGCTTGGCTCGGGAGCTATTGTCGTCATGGACAATACAACGGATATTGTCAAAGCTTGCCACAATGTTGTTCGATTTTTTTCTCGAGAGTCTTGTGGGAAGTGCACACCTTGCAGAGAGGGAACGAATTGGTTAGAAAAAATTTTGGATCGAATCCTAAATGGGCATGGAAGGCCGGAAGATCTGGACCTACTTCTCGATGTTTGTGACAACATCAGCCCCGGAATTTCTTGGCCTCCCAAACAAACAACGATCTGCCCGCTTGGACCGTCTGCAGTTTCCCCGATTGCATCGGCGTTGGGGCGTTTCAGGTCTGAATTCGATTCCTACATCGAATTAGGAAATTCAGCTACGCCTGTAACAATGATGGGAGATGGGTCATGACTGACTCTCAACAAGAGACGGATCTCGTATCTGTAACTATCGATGGCCAACAGGTGAATGTGAACTCCGGCGAGGTCCTTATTGATGCCTGCGAAGAAGTAGGGGTGGACATCCCTAGGTTCTGCTACCACAAGAGGATGAGTCAGGTCGGAATGTGCCGCATGTGTATCGTCGAAGTGGATACCGGACGTGGACCATCACTGCAACCCAGTTGTATGATGACAGTTACCGACGGCATGGTTGTAGACACCCAATCCGAGTCAACGAAGAAAGTGCAAGATGGAGTACTCGAATTTCTCCTACTTAATCACCCACTCGATTGCCCTGTGTGCGATAAGGGTGGAGAATGCCCACTCCAAGACCAAACTATGGCATATGGGCCGGGTGAAACTCGGTTTGTTGAAGAAAAAAGACACTTCGAAAAACCGATCCCCATTAACGAAAACGTCTTTCTAGATCGTGAAAGGTGTATTCTTTGCGACCGGTGTACCCGTTTTGCAGATGAAGTTGTTGGAGACCCCTTAATACAATTCATTGATCGAGGGAATTCCACACAAGTCAATACATTTCCTGAAGACCCCTTTGCTTCTTACTTCAGCGGGAACATCGTGCAGATATGCCCTGTCGGTGCTTTAACGGCGAAACCTTACCGATTTAAAGCACGTCCTTGGGATTTAGAAGAGGTTGAGTCAACTTATCCGAATCCGATGGGGGATCGAATAGTGGTCCAGTCATCTCGTGATCAGGTATTACGGCTCCAAGGATTAGATAGCGAAGCAGTCAACTGGGGATGGCTTAGTGACAAGGACCGGTTTTCATTCGAAGCATTTCAAAGCGAATACAGACTAGACAGTCCACTTGTTCGAGGAGGAGGACTTAACAAAGCTGATAAGAGAGGTGTAGGTCTTGTCGCGGCTTCATGGGCTGGGGCGTTGCGCATAGTAACAGAATCTTTAAAGGATCTTAATTCAGATCGGATTGCTGTCTTAGGTGGAGCAAGATTAACAAACGAAGCTCAGTATGCATGGGCTAAACTCGCAAAGGGCATCATCGGAACCGATCACGTTAGTGCTGACCTTGGGGATGAATTGCCACCTCATGCTCTTCTTGGTTTACCTCGAGCAACGATCTCTGAAGCATGTCGGCCAAAGAGTACGATTGTTCTCCTAACTCCTGACCTTAAGGAAGAATACGGGACTTTGTTTATTCGTCTCAGACATGCGGCGAAAACTTTAGGTGTCAACATTGTTGAACTTTCTCCAACTCGTACTGGTCTCTCTAATGTTGCAGCTGTTTCTCTTCACCCGTTACCTGGAGAAATAGGAAATGTCGTTGAAGCTCTCGTCACCGGTGATGTTCCAAGAGAAGTAGGGGGAATTGCTGGCGAAGAAATTACTCAAGCACATAAGTACCTACAAGACGCCGATGTGTATGTGTTTGTGAGTCGTTCTTCAATAGGGCAGTCAACAGTTCCAATCATCGAGGCTCT
>CAJWET010000175.1 GCA_913031515.1 uncultured Acidimicrobiaceae bacterium
CCATACCTTTACCGCCGTCAGAGCAAATAAACCCCCATGGACGACACCGAAGAAGGTATGGCACTGCAGATCGCCCAGTATGGCCTGCAGTAACCAGAACATTTGTTTGCGTGTCTTCATCAGTCCCAAATGCAATAGAGTCAGTTGCAATAACATGCCTCCCATCCGGAGATGTTTCCATAATGGTCCTATTCGTTATCTCAGAGGCAGTTGCTTGTTTGGGATCTTGTTCCAGCAGCAGATAAGCAGCATCCTTGACACTCATTCCAGGTGTTACGCCACAGTCAAGTGCGAGTTGATTCACAAAACTAATTACACCATTTTCATAAAGGTGCATTCCATTTCCAAGATGCGCTGTCATAACATCGGCTACTGCAGCTGGAATCGACAATGC
Source organism: uncultured Acidimicrobiaceae bacterium (assembly GCA_913031515.1). Lineage (GTDB taxonomy): Bacteria > Actinomycetota > Acidimicrobiia > Acidimicrobiales > UBA8592 > UBA8592. Next base: position 395 of record CAJWET010000175.1, read on the forward strand.
TTCCAAATACCAGAGACCGGAGATTGCTGATCCTTCTGGACCTATGCCGCAATCCATTCCAATCGCGCCGCGGGGAGCATGCTCCGCAATGAATCTCGCAGGGAGCACTCCACAATATGAAGAATTAACGCAAATATCTTTTCCCGTGTTTCGGTCATCGACGTCATATGCAGAATCCATAGCCATGATAGATCCAAGCCCAGATGGAGATTCGAGAACGGTTGTTTGGTTGTCTTCTGAAGCCATTATCGTTTCTTCTTTCGTAGTTGCGGGCCTCGATCACTAGTATCGGGTCCAATTCCCATTTCCCGTAGTTCAATCTTTCTGACTTTTTCTGATGGCGTTTTGGGAAGTTCGGGAAGGACTTGTATGTAACGAGGGATGGCAAAATCCGGAAGTTGTTTCTCTGAGAAATCCCAAATTTCTTGAGCGACAACTTCTTCGTCCTGCTCAGGGACAATAAAGACCATGACTTCGTCTTCGCCTGCTTCTTGGTCGGCGGGAACTCCGATAGCAGCGATTTCTCCTATTGATGGGTGCGAGACCAGCGCCTGTTCCACTTCGTAGGAACTAATATTTTCGCCTCGTCTCCGGAGAGCGTCTTTAAGCCGGTCGACAAAGTAATACCAGCCGTCTTTGTCGCGTTTCAGGCCATCTCCAGTATGGAACCACAAATTACGGAAAGCGTCTGCTGTTTTGTCAGGCATCGCATAGTACCCTTGGCACGAAGTCCAGGGATACGTAGCCCGAACGATCAACTCTCCGACTTCACCTACTGGAACTTCTTCGTCTGTTTCTTGGTCAACTAGACGAATATCAAACCATTTCTTATTCAAGAGGCCAGCAGCTCCAGCTGGACGTTCGATTCCATATGGAGTAAGTATGGGCATACAAGTTTCGGTTAAACCAAAGACTTCAACAAATGCTTCTATTCCGAAGCGTTCTTTATATTCTTCAAGAATTGAGCTGGCAGTTGGAGCTGCGAAAACACAGCGGAGGTTGTTGTCAGCATCATCCGGTTTTCGTTCTTGCTGCCAGACGAAATCCATCATTACACCAATAAAGTTCGTAACTGTCGCTTTGGAAGATCGGATTTGGTTTATCCATTCTGATGCGCTGAATCGTTCTTGCAATACGTATCTAGCTCCCGCTATAAGCGCAGGATATGCAGCCAAGAATTGTGAATTTCCATGAAATAGTGGCCCACAAGACATGTATGTATCTTCTTCTGTGAGTCGTGTTAACGAAACGGTTTCATCAGCAAAAAGGTACATATGAGCATGTGGCATCATGACGCCTTTAGAAAGCCCTGTCGTTCCAGAAGTGAAGAAGATCGAACCTAAATCTGAATATTTAACATTTGGCAAAACCGTCTTTTCTGATTGAAGCAACCCTACCCAGCTCGACGCCTCTTTGTCATTATCTCTTAGATGAGCAACCCCTTCATTTACTTCTTCGTCTTCACCAACTAAATAGAAGTGTTTGACGGATTGAAATGCTTCGCCGACATCAAGAATCCGGTCAATATATTCAGGCGATACAACTGCAATCGTCGGATTGGTTGTCGAGACTTGATGTGCAAGGAACGCACCCCGGTATGCCGTGTTAATCGGAACTTCTACTAGGCCCGCGATCGAACTTCCTAGCCACGCTAAAATGTAAGCAGAGCAATTCGGGAGCATTATGAGAACTCGATCACCGGTAGCCGCTCCTACAGTAAGCATCCCTGACCCAATATTTTCAGCTAGATCAAGAGTTTCGGCATACGTGTAAGTTTCATCTGCCCATGGAACTTCCAAATAGATTTTTTCTGGATGTCGTAGTACTCGCTCACGAAGAACAGTAGGTGAATTCCAATCAAATCGGGAAGGGAATGTAGGGTTGTAGTCTTCGTAGTAGTTAGTCATCGAACCTCTATTTACCGAGCGCTCCGAGGTGGAAATTTAGGCTTCCTCTTTTCCATGAAGGCGTTCGCTCCTTCTAACATGTCTGGAGACCCGATGGCTTGGATTAAGGCTCCAAGGCTATTGACCATGTTGTCTCTCATTTGATGATACATGACATTGGAACTAGCTTTAGCTACTTCCAAATAGCGAGCACTCATTTGAATAATTTCTTGACACCAAATGTCTACCTCCTCATGTAATTGGTCATCGGGAACTACTTTGTTAATCCATCCAAGCTCATATGCTTCCTGCGCTGAGTATTTCCGGCATAGGAACGAAACTTCTTTAGCGCGCTTTTCTCCGACAGTCATCGCCAAAAGATTAGTTCCCCCTAAGACGGGTGCACTGCCTACTTTCACTCCAGTTTGTCCGAGCTGGGCGCTTTCTGCAGCGATTGCCAAATCGCACATTACGACAAGTTCGTTGCCGCCACCAAATGCACCTCCGTTAACTGCCGCAATGATAGGAAATGGGGCATTTCGGAGAGCATCAAACAACTCTAAGCTTCCGGTGAACATCGCTCGTACATTCCAAAAATCAGCTTCAGCAAGGTTTCCTAGATACCCACCTGCGCAGAATGCTCGCCCTGCACCGGTGATTACTCCTACTCTGGAATCCATGTTCTCTCTCAGGGCTTGAATGATTTCATCAACCGTTTGACGGCCGTAGGAATTGAGACGTTCAGGGCGATTCAGAGTAATCCAAAGCACATCACCTCGTCGATCGACCAAAATATCTTCCATGTGCTGCTCCTATCGTCATTGTTTAGATGCAAGATAATTTAGTTCACATATTCGAATATTGTAAAACATGAATCTTCTAGTCGAAAATACTAGCGTGTATCGAAGAGTTAATTGAGAGTAGTTCTTACTCAACAACAGAAGGGAAATGAGAAACTAATGAACGATGAAGTGGTGAAGTAGATGAAGGGAGATGTGAATTAATGAGGGTACTGGTTACGGGAGGGGCGCAAGGAATCGGCCGCGCCGTATGTGAGAAATTGGAAGACGAAGGTCATGAGGTAATATCCGCTGATCTTCAAGAGCAC
>CAJWET010000176.1 GCA_913031515.1 uncultured Acidimicrobiaceae bacterium
CATGGTTGGGACTGGGAAGTATTAAATGTCGTTGCTTCAGATCCTTCCATAGACGCTCCGTCTCTTGGCATGAAAATTGCAGATGCCTACAAACAACATGCGATCGATCATGGAACGGAAACGGAAATTACGTTGTCAGTAATTGATTTGGCCAAAATAGTTGACGTTCGTAAAGCTCTCCAAGCGCTTGAAATACCTTTGGTTTCTCAAAGTGATGACCTTGCTTCAAAACTTGGAATCGCCCAAAGCAAGTCGTTGCGGGTTGGGAAAAACCCCGACCCTTCGCTAGATGCTCAAATGTTAGACCTCGGAAGTCTTGCTGTGGAGCTTGGAGAAGTCGAGCCAGACCTCCTTGACCTGACAAATGATTTAGTGGCCGCTCTCGAAGAAGCAGTCATAGGTCAGGTAACTGGGCCGGCGACGAAATCCGCTACCGGATTAGCAATATATTTCCCGAAGTTAGAGAGCTTCAGCAACGAAGGATACTTCTATCTTCAAGGAATCACTGGCTGGCAAAACATCCTAATAAGCTACTTTGAAGCACAACAAAATATCCCTGAAAACGAGCAAGCGGAATTCGTAACAGAACCTTACTCTGCAACGTATGCCCTTGACGCCGATGAAGGGCTCGAGATTACAGCGCAATTCAATCTCGCAGCGCAAGATAATTTAACCGAAGCCGTAATTTACTATGGACTCCCAGAAGAAGATGGATCTATTCTCTTTCTTGGAGAAGAAGCTGCTGAGATCTTGACAGACGGAAGTGGGGTAGCTTTCGGTTTCTGGGATTTAACTGTCCTTACGATGTCGGATGGATTAGATACTGTCTATGCCTACACACAGCTCTATATTGACGAAGACGCTCAACTCTACTTTCTCGACATCCCTCTTACCTATGTCCCACCTGAGAGCTCGGGAGATGGAAATGCGTTTTATGACGTTGTTCTTTCGGTGACTATAGACATAGCTAGTCTGGAAATTCTTAGCGAAATATACTACTCCACGGACCAATCAGGCCAGTGGGGTGAGTTAGTAGCGGATCCTGAAGGGTTGATATATCCAGTGTTCTTATTTCAGAACGCTGACTTCTCATTAGAGTGGATAGAAATCAATGACGTTGGCCTCTGGGCAGATATCCCCACCCTGCAATACTTTTTTGAACCTTTGGAATCTGAAACAGGATTCGTAGCAGAACTCTGGGTCTTTGACTACGGCGGGAACAGTGACTATGTGTATGTGGAGGACTACATCCCCTAAGGTGTCTATCTCTTCTGTAACGACAAATATTTGTTCAGTCGACCGTATACCGGTAGACGTTTGTTTCTCGAGGCGTGAACCCTAAACGTTGGTATAGTCGATTCGCTGTTTCTCGAGTAGGGCGTGAAGTTAAATCAATGGTTTTTGCGCCCATTTGTTCTGCCAGCCGGATCGCGTATTCGTTCAAGGCCCATCCAACTCCTTTACCTCGGGCTGTGTTATCCACGACAACATCTTCTATCCATGCTCGCACACCAGTAGGGATCTGGAAGGTTACCAATGTCATCGAACCAAGAATGACCCCATCGTCTTCGGCAACAAGTATCGTTGACGAATCGGAATCAACAATTTTGGTAAGTTCCGCTTCACTTGGGGGCAGACTTGACGAAGAAAGTTGTGGGATCAGCTTTTTGTACGCTGCCACTAACTTCGCATCGACTTTTTCCACTTCACGGATTGTCACCATGGCTTTATCGTATCCGTACAGGCGATTGGAAAGGGTTTAGAGCACATGTTCTTCGTTAGCCGACATCTCTACGAATAGAATTCATTTCATACTGGAGATAGTCTCAGACCAATGTTTGAGAACTTCACGGTCTGGGAAAATCAACCTGAGAACACAGGTGGGATGCTGATTGCAGCGTTCCAGGGGTGGAACGATGCCGGAAATGCCTCTAGTTGGGCGTTAAGGCATCTGTGCGAAGATCTTCAGGCAAAACCCTTTGCCCATATACAAGCAGAGCATTTCTATGATTTTTCAGCAACGCGCCCATTGGTGCATTTGGACGAAAATGGACGACAGTTGGATTGGCCGAGAGCTAGTTTCAACGCCAGTTCTGAGCAGAACATACTCTTGTTAGAAGGTACCGAACCCCAATTACAATGGAGGACCTTCGTCGAACAAATCATATCCGTAGCAACCAGTCTAAAAGTTTCTAAGGTGGTGACCCTCGGTTCTTTACTCACGGAAGTCCCCCATTCGCGGCCAGTAATGGTCTACGGATTTTGTGAAGATATTGAAACTAGTACTCGCCTCAATCTTCAGAAGTCTACTTATGAAGGCCCAACAGGGATTGTTGGTGTTCTCAATCAATTTGTACAAGACGCTAATATCCCTGCGATCTCCTTGTGGGCCACAGTCCCAAATTATGTCTCTGGTGCTTCATCACCCAAGGCGGCTTTGGCTCTGGTCAACCGATTACATGAAATACTTCCAATGCCCACTAATACCACTGAACTAGAGATCGCTTCTGCTGCTTATGAAAGGCAAGTCAACGAACTTATCGAAGGAGACGAGGATCTGAGGGCATACGTCACTGATTTAGAATATCGGTATGATCAGGGAGAGTTTGAGGATGCAGATCCCGCATCCGGACTCGGTGATCAGATCGAACGGTGGTTACGTGATGGGGCGAGCCCCGATGAAGATTGAAGGAACTCTGGTTGAGGAGAATAGAGTTATTCTGGTTTCTTCCAAGCAGGTCTTCGAGGAGTATCAAACTGCACTTCGATAGGTTCACCATGTATCGCTCGGAAAGCTTGATCTACCCAGTTCCCTGATCCTGCCAAAGGCTCAGGAAGGGAGTCCTGAGAAAAGAACCCAACATCCTGACATTCTAAAGGGTGGGGTTTCAGTGTTCCTCCGAGAACTGTGCATTGGAAAACAATGGAATACAAGGGCATTCTCGTAAAACCACCTCGTACACCGTCAAGTATTGAGATGACCCGAAGAGCCTGAACCTCCATTCCGGTCTCCTCTAGAACCTCTTTCTCTGCAATTTCAGCAGCGGAATATCCGACATCAGCAAACCCTGTCGGGAATAACCAAACTCCCGAATCCGACCGTTGGATAAGGAGAAGTTCTTGATCTTCGTTTCCTACCACTGCACCTATAGCGATCTTTGGAGTTACATAACCGGGGATCCCTTCCCCAACCGATCGCATCCACTCGTCTATTTTTTTGCCGGGGTCATCAGCATCAAAAAGGTGGGATTGTATATCTGCGGCAACGTTGAGGACCTCTTCATAGCGTTCACGCTCATAGAGGTTCTCAGTAAAGGCGAGTCCCGTCCTTGCTATCCCAGCTAGAGCTTCGCTCCACCTGA
>CAJWET010000177.1 GCA_913031515.1 uncultured Acidimicrobiaceae bacterium
CGATTGTGCCACTTATGCTCAATTACAATTAGGCACGGCGACACACTTGAAAACCGTTATAACGGCAAGTCTATCGTGGGTTTGAATCCCACTACCTCCGCCAAAATAGGCGCAAAATGACCCCCAGACCGAAATCTAGGGGTCGTTTTGTCCGTTATTAGCCGCTATGGACAATCAATGGACCCAAGGGTTCTTGAAAGTTGAACTACCGCTTCAGAATGTTAGCCACCGCCCCCGCCAACTCGTGCTGCATATTCGGCAGGATGTGGGAATACAGGCCGAGGGTGATGGTGATACGGGAGTGGCCAAGGCTTCTAACACAATCTTCGGGTAAATGTTCGTCTTTAACGCCAGGGTAGCGAAGGCACTGGGCACATTTGGTGCAACGGTTGAGCCCATAAGCTTAGCGCCGATGACTACGAAAAGAACAATAAATTTACCGGGGACCGTGGCTAACTGATCGGTTCCATCAGGTCGGCTGTTCAGGTGGGGAATGGCCAAAAGTCACCGGTGGATCCAGCTTTCTTGAAAGTTACCAGATTATGGCTCATCATTTTGCAAATTTCGAGGTGTTGTAGCAAGATGGGGATGGGTTCAAGCCCGTCCAACTGAGGCATTGGACCATATTCGAGATTGAGGTTGTAGAAGGACAGTATGATGTTTCGTGGCAAGTCCAGGCATAACTGGTTTAATAAGGAGGGTTACTTGTGGCTGATACACCTTTGTTCCCGGTGACTACCGTTGGCAGTTGGCCGAGGTCGACATCGCTTATCCGGGCATTAAGAGCCAAGCAAAACGGCGAGATGTCAGATAGCGAATTTAATCGCTTAGCGGATCAAGAAGTCATTTCATGTATCCGGTCACAGGAAGAAGCTGGCGTAGATATTGTGACGGACGGTGAACAACGGCGAGACAATTTCTATTCATATGTAGTAGACAAGCTCGCGGGTATGCAATTAATGAAAGTCTCGGACCTATTAGATTATGCGAACGACCGGGCAAGGATGGAAGAAGTCTTACGAGCCTTGGACGTGCCTGCTTTCGCGATAAAGAGTCCCATTGTGGTCGATAAACTCGGGAAAAAAGAAGGTCTGTCACTCGACGAATTGGCATTCATGAAAGAACAGACAGACAGGCAGATTAAGATACCGATTCCAGGTCCGTACATGCTCACACGTTCTAGTTGGTTCGAAGGGTTATCCGATAAGGTCTACGAATCGGCGGAAGAATTGAGTAAAGATGTGGTGGCCATTCTCCGAGAAGAAGTGCTTGCTCTTCGAGACATGGGCTGTGACTTCATTCAATTTGACGAGCCGATTCTGAGTCAGACTGTATTTGGAGAAGAATCAACCGAGACGTTTATGTGCGCCGCTCTACCACAAAGAAGGGATCCGACGGAAGAACTAGAGTTTGCGGTGAGATTAATGAACGAAACCATGGAGGGTATATCTGGAATCAGGACTGGAGTTCATGTCTGCAGAGGGAACTGGAGCCGAAAAGAGGATGTATTGTTGGTGGGTAACTATGGCCCTATGTTACCCCATTTGATGCAGATGAACATCGATCAACTGGTATTAGAGTGCGCTACTCCCCGTGCTGGTGAGATGGAAGTTTTCAAGGAATACACTAACGAAAAAGAGATCGGCTTAGGCGTCGTCAATCCCAGGACGGATGAAATTGAGCCTGTGGAAGACATCGTTGCGAGAGTACGAGATATCCTGCAATATTTCAGTCCCGACAAAGTGTATTTGAACCCCGATTGTGGGTTTGGTACTTTCGCCGAGCGTAATGTTAATACTCCTGAAATCGCAGAAAAGAAGCTTCAAGCCATGTCTGAAGCGGCAGTCATACTACGAGCCGAATTCGGATAATACTTGACCTGTTCACTCACGGCCGATGGCAAAACAATTCATAAGGAGGATATTATGGCTCAGGAAGAAAACCTCAATGGCTTACCCAAAGAGAAGCTTACTGCAGTTCTCGAATCGTTCAGAGATCCAGAGGTGTTCAACGCCGTTACAGGACCGTGGAAATCCAGAGTAGTGTGGCAGGGCGGAATGAGAGCTAAAGCCTACATGCGAAATCACGTTGCCGAAATGGATGAACCCGGTGACCTGACAGCAACCGATGTAGCCGCGAGCGCTCACGAACAACTGTTATCGGCTATGGGTAGTTGTATCACCGTAGGCTATATCGTTAACGCTACCAAACGTGGCGTCAGGGTCCACGACTTAGAAATAGCGGTAGACGGTTATTTCGATAACATCCGGAAGTGGGCGGGTGTAGAAGAAGAAGGAAATCCAGGATACGGCAGAATCAGCGCAAAGGCCTTCGTTCGGGCTGATGCTGATGAAGAAACACTACGAGACATCTTTCGACTTGCTGTAGAGGGCTCCCCGGTTACCCAGACAGTCCGGCATGCCAACGAAGTTTCAACAGAGCTAGAGGTTATCGGTTAGCGGACTCTGGGCTACTTGTCATTAAGGATTGAATGTTCCTGACGGCGCTTTGAGAAACATATGCTGTGATCATTCGCAAACAGCTCTATCGTTTTCAAGTCGATTCTGACGATTAAAGGCACGGATAGGAACAGATTCTTTACCCGATTTACTGATCGGCGCGAAGGCGCAGACACTCCAGTGGATATTTAAGCGACTGACACAAACGGGATAGAGGTATAGATGACTAAATATGTCTCGGCCGATTGGGTTGCCTCTTGTCTAAATGATCCCAACTTCCTGATCATAGACACTCGCTACTCGATGCGGCATTTGATGGGACACCTGCAAAGTGCAGTAAATGTGCCGCCCCCGAAGCTGCGCAACCCGCAGGGCCAATTGCTTTCACCAAACGAAGCACTTTTAACCTACTTAGTTGGAAATGAGGAGAGTTACCTGTGGGTTATACGCCACAATTTAGAAAAGTTTCTCATCATTAAGGGAGGGAATAAGCAACTCACCAAGACCGTTGCAAACTTGCGTCAAACCCTAAATCCTCAATCGAGATTGCAACCCTTCGACATCGAAGCTTCACAGCGTCTATATAACATTCTGATCAAACCTGCAGAAGAATACATTGGGGATGCAGATCATTTGATAATTGTACCAAATGGTCCCTTAGAGAGTTTGCCTATGGGCCTGCTGGTCAAACAACTGGACCATATACCTGAGCAAGATACTGGAGATGAATCTGTTGCACTGGTCTCCAGAGGTTTAGAAGAAATTATTGTAGAAGATGATTCTCCAGAAGAAGTACCAACTGATAACCGCTACACCTCTTACAGGGAGGCTAAATGGTTGGCCCAAGAGTATGCCATAACAATGCTTCCTTCAGTCTCCTCGCTCAAG
>CAJWET010000178.1 GCA_913031515.1 uncultured Acidimicrobiaceae bacterium
ATGCCCCGAATCTTAGCCTGAGCCATTGTAGGGTGGTCGACCAGGTCGTTTTCCTCCAAGATGGTTGCTAGTGCGCCTGCACCGCGACGAAATCCAAGAGCATCTATTGAAAGCATTGAAGCCTTCGGATCGGCCTTATATCGGTCATCACCCGTTGTCGCATGCTTTTGAGAAAGTGCTTCGCCCATGATCATCCAAAGTGCATAAGTCGCAGGAGCGTTATGCCCGCCAGCCAGCATGAACTTATCTGCAAACGGATGCTTTGGTCGACGATAATCAAATGTCATGCCGCCATTTTCAGGACCAGCGAGATGAGTGGCTACCGTATAGGGCATATACGCTGTCGGACCGCCAAAGTGACCAGTCTGATGATAATTACACATCAGTACAAATGTCATTGATGCAAGAAAGCCAACGTCCTCAAGACGCTCTCGGTCATATTCAGGAACATTAACAGTTCTGGCTCTGGCTACCTGATTGAGAGAAGAAGAATGAATGGTGACGGCTGAACTACCGCTAGCTAGCATATGTTTTATTACTCCATTCGAATGGTTTATGGATACAAATCACAAGCGTGTCCGCGGGCGTCAGAATATCTGTGAAAACCTTCTCACGCCAGCCCGAAATGATCGTATCCGAGTACTATCAGTGCGAGATATTTCAAAATACCTAGTTAAGAGCAAACCTCAGCCATTCGGTAGACTGATCAGAGAGTGGAAATATGAACGATAACTCACCACGCCAGACAAGCCAAAATTACATTAATGGAAAATGGCAAGACTCTGTTTCTGGTCAAACATACCCGATAGCAAATCCTGCTCACGCGTTTCAAATCGTCGGGGAATTTCAGGCCAGTCTCCCCCAAGATGCGGAAAACGCTATCGCTGCAGCAGACGCTGCCTCCAATGATTGGGCTAACGTTCCTGCTCCTCAGAGAGGGGCGATTCTGTATAAAGCACTCGATATCATGGCTCGGCGTGCAGGCGAAATGGCCGAGACGATAACACTTGAAGAAGGAAAGCCAATCGCTGATGCAATTGGTGAAGTAAAACGCGCTATGAACATCATCGAATACTCAGCCGGAGAAGGACGCCGGTTGCATGGTTATACAACACCTTCTGAACTGCCAGACACAGTTGCATACACAATAAAACGTCCAATCGGAGTCGTGGCCCTCATCACACCATGGAACTTCCCCCTAGCAATTCCCGCATGGAAGCTTGCTCCATGTTTGGTATCTGGAAACACTGTTGTTTACAAGCCGGCTTCGGGGACGCCACTTTCTGCAGTAAAGCTAGTTGAAATATTCGAAGAGGCTGGACTCCCACCCGGAGTATTAAACCTAGTCACCGGACCAGGGGGATCAGTCGGAAACACTTTGGTCGAAGACCCACGGGTAAAAGGTATCTCCTTCACTGGCTCAACAGAAATCGGTACAGCAGTCACCGCTCGAGGTTCTGAGTTACTTAAAAAGGTTCAATGTGAAATGGGTGGAAAGAACGCTGCAATAATTCTCAACGATGCAGATTTAGAAAAGGCAGTTCCCGGAGTCGTCCAAGGGGCTTTCGGATCAACTGGACAGCGGTGCACGGCTACGTCAAGGGTGATCGTCGAAAATGGAATCTACGATGAATTCATGGAGAACTTAATCGATCAGACTAAAGCCTTATCTATCGGAGATGGGATGAATGAATCCAATGATGTGGCACCACTGTCGAGTAAGAACCAGCTCGATACCGTTCTTAGATACATCGGGGTAGGCACAGAAGAGGGTGCACGCCTGACATTTGGAGGGCATCAACTCCAAGAAGACAAGTTTGCTGATGGATACTACATCGAACCAACGATCTTCACAGATGTAGATCCCGAAATGCGCATTGCTAAAGAAGAAATCTTTGGACCAGTATTAAGCGTGTTCAAGGTTTCGAATTTAAAAGAAGCCGTGAATATTTCGAATAATGTAGATTTTGGGCTTTCTTCGTCGGTTTACACACGCGATCTTGTTCAAGCCTACGAATACATAAATTCTGCTGAGACAGGCATGGTTCACGTAAACGCCCCTACTCTCGGTGGAGAAGTTCACTTACCTTTTGGAGGTCTTGGATCTTCAGGAACGGGACAACGAGAACAAGGGACAGAAGGCTTTGATTTCTTCACCGAAACGATCAGCGTGTATATCGATCATTCAGCCGGAGTTAAAGAACGATCAAGGTTCATTTAACTGAAACCCAAAAGTTCATCCCAAACAATTGGAGAATAATTTAACTGAGCCTACTTCTATATGACCAAGCAAAAATTCGAGCAGGTTTCAATGAAAAATCAATGCAACTAACAAAGTTAACCTTCCTAACAACATTCACGTTCACAATGCTGGTATTTATTGCCTGCGGATCCGAAGAAACGATCAGTGATGAAACCGCATCGATCCTTCTTTCAGATCGCGACTTTACTCCTGACTCATTCGTAACGGCAGGCTGGAAGAAATCTAAACAGTACGACACCGCGACCGTTCCCGAGTCAAGTGAGATTTGGTACGGGTTCTTTAATCAAAAAGATATCGAAATTAGATTCTATGAAACCCATGAGGCTGCAGTCGAATTCGGTGTTCCTGCTGCTACAAGCTCAATTGAAGGCGCTGTAAAACGTTCAAAGGGTGGCAAACTTTTGGACTTTAGTGGTGGTTCGTTCACCGGATATGCCGATTATTTAGTAGCCGGGAATGCTGTGCTGCTATGTGAATTCGACCGAACAAGATGCGATCAACTAGTGGCGAATCTCGAATAAAATTACAACCGATAGACCTACGCTACATTAGGCAAGACATCTTTGATAAGCGCCGTCATCGATTCTTGCCAAGGTTCATACGGATTCCACTCGTGTCCCATTGCGAGGAGTGTTCCAAATCCGCCCAGATCACCATGTAAATCGTTCAATTTCTGGGTAACCTCTGCAACACTTCCAACAATAAACACGTTATCGATCAAATAGTCGATTGTCACATCCGAATCAGGCATATCTGGATCATTCTTCATGATTCCAATTCTGCCATTTTTCGAAAGCATAGGAATAAAATATCCTTCAAAATCTCGTGCCAATGTCCCTTCTTTCACTAAGCGACGTGCCTCAACAGTTGTATCTGCAATGAATACTTCCCTCGCGACGCGCCAAAGGGAACGGTCTGGCTTCTTCCCTGCGTGTTCCGCTCCTTCCGCTATGGAGTCCCAGTGAGTCTTAATCTGGTTAGGTGGAGCAAGATTAATGCTCATTGGAATCCAACCAAGTTGACCAGCCATCCTCAAAGTAGGGGAATTGGGCGATACCCC
>CAJWET010000179.1 GCA_913031515.1 uncultured Acidimicrobiaceae bacterium
AGCACCAATCCAACCCGCAGACAAAAACCCGGGAGTATCCTGATCAATCTGATTCCCTATTCCGAACATTCCTTCAATGGAATAAAGGGTCGAGAGAATTTGATCGGCGTATCCGCCTCCCTGCTCAATTACCCCATTATTGATAATTCCCATGAAATTGTCACCTTTGGTCACAACGGTTCGCGCTGTTCCAACAATTGTTACATTGGCTTGATCAGTTCGACCTGAAGTTCCAAAGTCGCCGCTTACATAGATTCCGGTTATTGCACCCACTGAACCGACCGATGAAGAAGTAAGCCACGAAGCGACTTCTTCTCCTGTATAGTCCCTTTCCCACGAGGTGTATGGGTTCCCAATACTGTCAAACGTATCGACCTGAGCAGGTAAATAGGGTATATCCGGACATGGATGATTGGCGGCCGTACAGAAAACATAAGCGCCAGCTTCGCTGTGTCCTCCATTTGAAGAACTGTAGTAGGCACTAATGGGGCTTTCCCCATTGAGTAGGATTTGACCAGCAGTTGAATCTACTGCTGCCGTCCAGTTCGCAGCATTGTTTGCTGATTCATGTGTATACCCAATGTAGTACTGGTCATTAATGGTGGAATAAAGATCCCAAGGCATACTCCAATTTTGGGAGGCTCTTCGGCTGTTGATATGCGCTAAAGCGTAACTTCTCCCAGCGATCGCCTGTGACTCTAAAGCCGCAGTAGGCCAACTAGGTGATACTTCTGCAAGTCCATATATATATTTTTCCATTGGTAGTTCTTCGAGGATTACAAAAATTCCGTCGCCTTCTAAATCTCTTTCGCGAATAACTAGTCGTCCCCATTGATAACTATTTCCAGAAGTGCCTACGTTAGTAAACTGCTCAATTACATCAGTCTGGATGGGTTCTCCTTCCACCAGGTCAATTGAAATCGGACCGTCCGTGCAATGCTGGATATTTTCTGGCTGAGCGATTTCTATACATTGGTTAACGTTGTCGGGAGTGGTGATTGAGATAATGTTTGCTGAGCGGCCGATTGTTAAGACAGTTGATGCAGGGATATTCACAAATGAATTGCCAGACGCATCGAGGAGATCCACCGGTCCTGAAGTGGTGAAGGTGGCACCCTCTCCGCTGAAGAGGTGAATACGAAGGTCATTTGGAACTTCAACTGCGGAGAGTGTTGTCCCCGAATAGTAGAAAGAGAGGATTTGTTCAGCAGTCTGGGCGCCTCCACCTTGTTCAGTGGGGAGTGCGCGTCCATATGCTCCGTACTGACTCATTCCTATACCATGTCCCCATCCGTTCCCTTCAATGTGAATGACTGAAGAGTTTGTCGGAATATCAGCTTGAGCCGGGGAGACTCCAACGGTGAGTAGTAGAACCAAGGAAAAAAAGGGGACGCCCATACACTGAGCAAAACGAAAGAAATCTCTCGTCTTTGCAAATAAAAATCTGTGTATAGGCATGGTGCTCCTGTGTTCACCGCCCGTACTAATGATTGCTGAAATTTAGGCCAGATTCAAGCCAATACGTAGGTTCTTTGAGATTTAGAGAAATAGCCGAGTTGCATTGGCTGGTATTTCAATCGTCTTGTCCTCTTGCTTATAGCGGTGGTCCTAACAGAAACCCGAGCCCCCACGCTATATGCATAGTAGGGAAGACAAAGAATAGGCAGACTCGTTCCCAACCATCAGACGATTTGGAAACAAGCGAAGCTAGAAAAACCCCAGCCAAATACATGCCGGGAACGGCAAGCCCCCATATGTTCAAGAAGATAGAGGAGGTTATGCCGAATAAAATCCCGATTATCAGTAGAGGTGCCGCTATTTGTCTTACCTTAATTGAAGAAGGATGAAGTTTTACTACTGCTCGTTTCCATTGCCCATATTGGAAATACTGGCGAAATAGCGCTGGAATTGATGATCGAGGTGTATAGCGGACGACGAGGTTTGGGTCGAACCAAACGGTGTTTCCGGTTTCTCGTATGCGAATATTCAACTCGTAGTCCTGATTTCGGATCAGCGTTTCGTTGAAGCCACCAAGTCTATGGAAGATCTCAGAATCGTAAACCCCCAGATATACAGTATCACTTGGACCTTCCACCCCACCATAGTGGAACCGAGAGTTTCCGACTCCAAATTTGGAGGTCATAGCGGTGGCGATAGAGCGTTCGAGCATTGATCTACCTTCTGCTTTCTGCACGCCACCAACATTTGCAGCTTCGGTTCGTTGGATTGTCCTTATTGCTTGCTGCACATAATTCTTTTCGAGCTTGCAATGACTATCAACTCGGACAAGGTATCTACCTGTAGCGATAGATGCGGCCGCGTTTAAAGCGCTTGCAGTTCTACCCGAAGGGTTAGAAATTACTTTTATACGGGCTTCTGCGCTTTCTAATTCAGCAGCTATTTTGTGGGTGCCATCGTCTGAAGGCCCGACCCCTAGGATAATCTCATCTATTGATTCATAAGTTTGGTTGAGGATAGATTCAACGCATTTGTTGAGATGATCGCCACTATTACGAACCGGCATAATGACACTGACTGAAGGCTTATACTGCTCCATTGGTTTTCAAGTTCGTCCGGCAAAAATGACCCACAATGTTCGCGTCAAAATCTGTAAATCGAGAATCGGTGACCAATTTACTAAATACTGGAGATCATGGCCGAGTTTGTAACTCGGATCTGTATGATAATGGCCAGATACTTGAGCTAACCCCGTTATCCCGGGCGGGATATCGTGTCGGCGGCCATAACCAGGGATTATCCCCTCATATTCCTTGGTGAAGTCAGGCCGTTCAGGCCTCGGGCCAATGATAGACATTTCCCCCTTCACGACGTTCCAGAATTGAGGAAGTTCGTCAAATCTTGATCTCCGAATCCACTTTAACCCTGAGATTACTCGAGGGTCATCCTTCTGCGCTTTCACGATCCCAGTTTCCTCTTCAGCATCACGGTGCATTGTCCTAAATTTCAACATGTAGAAAGTAGAGCCAAATTTACCAACCCTTTCTTGCTTATGAATTATTTTCGAACCAGCCTTCATTCGAACATATACGGCTGTAAATAGAGTCAAGGCTAGAACTGGTACTGATAACACAATCAGGTACAGGTATTCAGTAAACTTTTTGAAATGAGATCGTGAAGTTGACAGGGTGTGGGCTCTAAGTGAGGTGAAAGGCATTCCTGCTATCTGGATACTTCTTCGAATCCCCAAAAGTGTATCTGACGGTAGTATCCGTTGGAAGACACCAACTCGCCTAAATTCCAGATCCTCCAATGGTTTCGGATAGATCTCTTTTAGGAGTCCATCTGTGAGTAATA
>CAJWET010000180.1 GCA_913031515.1 uncultured Acidimicrobiaceae bacterium
TCGAATGACAAACCCCTACATTGCCAACGGCGAAACCAACCCTCAAGACATCATCGAAGATACTCCGAGTGGCGTGTATGTCGCTCACCTTGGTGGCGGGCAAGTCAATACGGCTACCGGGGATTTCGTCTTTGGAATGACAGAGGCTTATCTGATTGAGAATGGTGAAATAACTGAACCCATTCGAGAAGGAAACCTTATTGGGAATGGACCTGAGGTGCTGAACCAAATTGATGCCCTTGGCAATGATTTTGATATGGGTTCGCCCGGCACATGTGGAAAAGACGGGCAGGGCGTTCCGGTCGGTGATGGCACGCCGACTTTGCGAGTCACTAGTCTCACCGTCGGTGGTACTGCCGGTTAGGGGCATCGATGAAGACCGAACTTTTAAGGATCGCAGAAGGTGTTGCTAGTCAGGCGATTGAAGGTGAACAGGTTGAAGTGGTTGCTGTACATGGCAAAGAGACCGAAATTCGTGTTTACCAAGGTGAGATCGAATCCTTTACTGCGGCTGAATCCCAGGGTGTTGGCATACGTGTCGTCAGTGACGGAAAACAAGGTATGGCATATGCCGGTTCTTTAGATAGAAGCGTCTTAAAGGAAACGTTGGAAGAGGCTCGCGATAATGCTTCTTTTGGCACCTCCGATGAATTTCAGGCAATTGCAGAGCCTGATGGAGTTGACTCGGTATCCCTTGAGCTCCTTAATCCAGCTCTCAGCAGCTTCGCTAATGAAGAAAAAATCGCTATGGCAGTTGACCTTGAAAAATCTATCATCGGATCTGATCCACGGATAATTGGTGTTGAATCAACTGACTATGTTGATTCAATAAATACGAGCGCGATAGTGACTACTACGGGGATACATCGGGCTAGTCAAGAGGGCGGTTGTTATCTAGCAGCATCATCTTTAGCTTCCGACGGAGTCGATACGCAGACAGGATTCGGGTATTCCGTGGGTAGAAGTCCCGATCAGTTGGACGTTCAGAAAGCTAGTTCCGACGCTGCAGAACGGGCGACGAGACTGTTGGGAGCGAAAAAAGCTGACTCTGGGAAGATGACCGTAATTTTGGACCCATACGTGACCGCCCAATTTCTTGGAATCATCGGTTCGACATTAAGCGGTGAAGCTCTCCTTAAAGGAAGGTCGCTTTTTGCGGATAGGGATGGAGATCAGGTTGGTCCGAATTTCTTAACACTGATAGATGACCCAACAGACGCTGATGCTTTCACTGCAACGGAAGCTGATGGGGAGGGCCTAGCAAGTCGAAGAAATATCCTGATTGACAACGGCTTTCTTAACGGGTTCCTCCACAATAGTTACACGGCCCGTGCGTTGGGGAAGTCGTCAACCGGATCAGCCGTCAGGAGTTATAACAGCTCACCCGGTGCCGGCCCTCTTGCTCTCACGCTGATTCCTGGGGTAAGCAGTCAAGAGGAATTGATTGAAGAGGTAGGTGAGGGAATGCTTATTCAAGGAGTCGCAGGCTTGCATTCAGGAGTCAATCCAGTAAGCGGAGATTTCTCAGCAGGCGCTGAAGGTCTGATGATTCGTGAAGGGCAAATAGCGGAGCCAGTCCGAGAGGTAACAATTGCTTCCACCCTGCAACGTATGCTTCTGGATATTCAGAGTGTAGGGAACGATCTAGAGAGGCTTCCAATGAGATCATCGGGCGTATCCATTGTTGTAAACGACATTATGGTTTCAGGAGTTTGACCACATAGTTTGGGTTCTTTCTTTAAGATCCATACGCATCTCCTCCCATCCGGACTACGGTTTACTTGACCATGATTAAAATCCGTCGAGAAAGTTTTTTAGCGTTTGGGTTTACTGTTGTTGCTTTTATGTTGTTTGTAGAAGCTTTTGGGAACCAAGCTTTCGCGTATGACTCGGTAACTATTACCGAAGGATTAGCACTATGGAAAGCGGTGATTCTGGGGTTGACAGAGGGACTTACGGAATTTCTTCCTATCAGTTCGACTGGTCATCTGCTAGCTGCGAAAGAGTTTATGGATCTTGGTCAAACCGAAGCGTCTGAACAAGCCATCGATAGTTATATCATCTCCATTCAGATCGGAGCTATTTTCGCGATTCTAGTTCTTTATAAGAACAGAATTGTTCAGATGTATGCAGGATTACGAGGTCAAAGCATGGAGGGGAAAATAATTCTGAGGAATTTGGTTATAGCGTTCATCCCCACAGCAGTTATTGGGTTTTTACTTTCGGGCCCTGTAAAAGATCGACTGTATGATACGCAATCCGTAGCGTATGCATGGATCTTAGGCGGTATATGCATTCTCGTTGCCCATGAGAAGAAATGGTTACGTCGGGAAGGTTTGACGATGGAGAGTCTGAGTCTCCAGGGGGCAGTTTTGGTTGGTGTTGCACAAGCTTTAGCCCTATGGCCTGGGGTTAGTCGGAGTCTGGTTACCATATTTGCGCTGCTTGCAGCAGGACTGTCTATCGCAGCAGCTGTCGAATTTAGTTTTCTGCTGGGTTTGCTGACATTGTCTGCTGCAACCATTTTTGAACTCTTCCAAGAGGGTGGGAGAATCGTAGATCTTTTCGGGTATTGGACTCCTGTCGTTGGGTTAATTACAGCATTTGTTTCCGCTGTTGCCTCGGTGAAGTGGATGGTTGGTTGGCTTGAAACCAAAAGTTTGTCAGCTTTTGGTTTTTACCGGATCGGGATAGGTGTGCTAGCTATCATCCTGTTCTCGGTAGATGTCCTTTGAACGTCCTAATCATCAGTGGATGAGGAGCTGGATGACGGTGTTGATTCCTTCGTTACTTTCGGAGAAGTGGAGGTTTTTGAATCATCTGAAGAAGATTTTGCCGGTTCGGGATCTATTTTTTTGCTTCCTGAAGGTCGACTGTCATTTTTGTAGAACCCCGACCCTTTGAAACTTATTCCTGGAGCGGAAAATATTTTTTTTACTAAACCTTCACATTCTTCATCTGGGCAATCCGTCAAAGGCTCTTCACTGAATGATTGGAAGACTTCGAAGGTTTTTTCGCAAGTGTCACATCTGTAGTCGTACGTTGGCATTTCTCACTCCATCCGCCAGCGTTCGGTAGGGTAGCAGTAAGTCCGCAGATGAAGAACACTTCCTAATTCTTTTTCACTCAATTCCTTGCTCCTCACCTTTAAATAACCGCTTTATATTTTCATGATGGCGCAGTGTGACTATAACCGAGGCGGCCCCAGTAATAATTACTTCATACCATCTAGTGCCAGGCATAATCAGTACTCCAAGGGGAAGTAGCATAACCATCACCAAAGATCCGATTGAAGCCTTACGA
>CAJWET010000181.1 GCA_913031515.1 uncultured Acidimicrobiaceae bacterium
TTGCTGTTTCTGCTGGGTCACCTGCAGCATCTTTTAGCGCCACAATATTGTCTATGGTGTGTGCGAGTTCGAGTAAAGTTTCCGTTTCAATTTTCCTCCCACTTCTTATAGGGATGTCATAGAGAACGATAGGGAGATCTGTAGCTCCTGCTATAGCGCTGAAGTGATCTAGGAGCCCAGCCTGAGAAGGTCGGTTGTAGTAAGGGGTGACGCTCAAAATGGCAGTAGCGCCAGCTTGATCGGCTTTTTGGGTTAATTCAATAGCGGCCCTCGTATCATTACTCCCAGCTCCCGCTATCACAGGAGCATCGACCGCATTAACTACGGCTGCTATGAGTGAAGTCTGCTCATCATGAGTCAACGTAGGGGATTCACCCGTGGTTCCTGCTATCACTAAACCATCATTGCCATTGGCAAGAAGCCATTGTGCGAGGCCTGAAGCAACAACTAGATCTAAATCCCCAGATTCGTTAAAGGGGGTAACCATGGCAGTAAGTACTTTACCGAATTGAGCCATAGGCGCCTTTCTCGAAATGTGCTGTTACTCCGAGAATAGCAGCGCTTCGGAATACTTTTTGGTGAATATCCAACTAAAGATAATCGATTGGAATTTCAGAATAATGTTCGCCACTTTTGCTTTTCTTTTTGTTCCTCCAAAGAACAATCGGGTATCCAATAGAAAAGACTACGGCAAAGGAGAACCATTGGATTGCGTAGTTGAGATGAGGACCTTCATCGAAGGTAGGAATTGCAAGCTTAAAGGGGATACTTTGGTCTTTATTATCAGGGTCCTGAAATTCAAGCTGGATGTATATCGGAAATATTTTATAATCTAATTGCTCTTGATAACGTTCGAGGTCTACTCGTGCGAGTGTTTGTAGCACCTCACCTGATGGGTCACTTCTTTGTAAACCCGAAGCTCCTCTTGTCTCTTGTATCAAGCCGCTTATAGAGACTTCACCAACTTGTTTAGGGGAAAAACCTTCGGCGCTCATAGGCAGCCATCCACGATTAACGACGACCGCAGATTCTTGATTTATCAGAAGTGGAGTAAGCAGCCAATACCCTGGTAGACCATTTAGTGAGCGATTTCTGACCAGCACACTATCTTCATCTTGATATTCTCCCTCTGCAGTTGCTCTTCGAAATTTTACTGATTCGCCTATCGACCACGGGGCAGTATGATCAACAATTTCTTCTAGTGAGGCGAGCGCAGATGCAGCCCTATCCTCCACTTCCTGGTTGAGTTTCTTCTTTGTATCGAGACGGTCTAGCTGCCAAAAGCCCATGACTACCATCACAATCACGGCAACACCTACGAGAAAATGAACAAGCACCTTCCTCATAGGTGAAGAAATTTTTCAAGCCCTAATGTGACTCCTGGGTAGTCTTCTATTCCCTTCACTGCTATAAGAACTCCTGGCATGAACGAAGATCGATCGTAACTATCTTGCCGGATTGTAAGAGTTTGTCCTTCTGTTCCGAAAATGACATCTTGATGTGCGACCATTCCTTCCATACGTACGCTATGGATTGAGATTCCGTCTTCCGTGATTCCTCCTCGGGCACCATCGAAGGCGAGGTCTACTGTAGAGCTTTGATTCCATGACTTAGACGATGCGCCTATGCGCTCAGCGGTACTGAGAGCCGTACCAGATGGGGCATCAATTTTCGAGTTGTGGTGATATTCGATGATTTCAACATTGTCGAAATGGGGGGCGGCCATTTCAGAAAATCGCATCATTAGGACAGCACTAATGGCAAAGTTTGATGCTATAACACAGTTGCTATTTGTAAATACGCCCTTTAGTTTTTCAATATCGGTTTCTGCTAACCCAGTAGTACCTACGACAGCATGTATCCCCATTTCTGCTATAGCCGGTAAGTTCTTTCTTGCGGAATTAGCAGTCGTGAAATCAACTACTACGTCAGCGCCTTCTATGTTGGATAGATCATCAGTGATACGAATATTGGAGTTTGTTGCATCTTGCCCGATTTTCATCTCATCGATTGCCGCGACGAGAGTGGTTTCAGGGTCATTACATACAGCTTTGCATACCTCGGAACCCATCCGTCCTGATGCTCCAAGAACTCCAACTTTTATTGCCATACTACGATTGTGCCACGACCGCGGGGGTACTGTGCGTAAATAATCCGAAATGGCCGTACTTCTTTGACTTGGTTAGGTCAAGTAGAAGCAATATCAGCGTTTTCGGCCACCTCGCCCTTTATCTTTGCGATTTTGATTTCCATTGGAATGCCTTCTTCCAACAGCCTCTGGACCTAAATCACCGAGATCGGCAACTAAATCTTCTTCGAATTCGTCTTCGAAGCTTCGAGTATTTTCAGCAGTTGGTTGACTCTCATCTCCACTATCTTCTGAAGGATCTGAGTCCGCTTCATCACTACTGTTAGGTTTTTTGCTTTGCGAATCACCATCAGTTGGGACAAGGCTAATCTTCCCATTCGGGTCGATGTCTTCGACTCGAACTTCTATCTCTTGGCCAAGTTCTAGCACATCTTCAACTCTGTTTATGCGCTTGTTCCCTCCGATTTTGGAGATGTGTAACAATCCATCCCGCCCCGGAAGGACATTCACGAAGGCGCCAAAGTTGGTAATGTTAACCACCCTGCCGGTGTAGGTCTCACCCACATCGGCAGTAGGGGGATCCAGAATTAGGTTGATCTGACGTTCAGCTTCGTAAACAACTTCCCGATCTGTTGCTGCGATGGAGACAGTGCCGACGACTCCATCGTCATCAACGATAATCTCTGCCCCAGTTTCTAACTGGATAGCATTAATAACTTTTCCTTTAGGTCCGATAACTTCACCTATTTTGTCCATAGGTATCTCGAAGCTAATAATCTTCGGCGCCACTTCGCTGACGTCATCTCGTGGTTCAGATATTGCTTCTTTCATTACCTCAAGAATGGCCAAACGGGCTTCCTTAGCTTGGTTAAGGGCAGCCGCTAAAACATCAGCTGGAATACCATCAATTTTTGTATCTAATTGAAGGGCGGTAATAAAATCCGATGTCCCTGCAACTTTGAAATCCATGTCGCCAAAAGCGTCTTCGGCTCCAAGAATGTCAGTTAGTGTTGTGTACTTACCTTCTGCATAGACAAGCCCCATGGCTATACCTGCTACCGGAGCTTTGACCGGCACTCCAGCATCCATTAACGAGAGAGACGAAGAACAGACAGACGCCATAGACGAAGACCCATTCGATGACATTACCTCAGACACGAGCCGAAGAGTG
>CAJWET010000182.1 GCA_913031515.1 uncultured Acidimicrobiaceae bacterium
TTTGCTGCCAAGTCCCATCTTCGATGAATAGAGCGGCGACAGCTTCTCCATTATGGTCATCGTCGCAAGCCGCGCAGTATGCAGCCTTCAAGCCACGTATTTCTTCGATGTCTTCGAGGTTCTGAAGTCGATCTTCAGAACTATTTTTTTTGACAGTGCTTGCTAGATACCGGATGCGTCGTCCAGCTATCTGTTCCAATTGGAGTTTCAAATTCTTCATGTGACGTTTTCTCAGTGATCTTCTAAAGTGAGACGATGGAGAGGTATTATTTGCAAGTTACTGCAATCTTTCCCAAGTTCCTAAATGAAAGAGATGAACAATGACAGAAATCTTTGGACAATACAACGACAGATTTGATGGTGTAGCAGATGCTATGCGGAAGAATTTTGAAAATTACGGTGATGTTGGAGCTTCAGTTGCAGTGGTACATGAAGGTGAAATGGTTGTTGACATTTGGGGTGGCCATACAAGCCCCGAGAAAGTGGATTTATGGCAAGAAGATACCATTGTGAACGTTTGGTCGACGACAAAAACGATGATGGCTGTTTCGGCACTTGTTCTTGCAGATCGAGGTGAAATAGATATGTTCCGCCCTGTCGCAGATTATTGGCCAGAATTCGCCGCAAATGGCAAAGAACAAATTGAAGTCCGCCATCTCATGTCACACACCTCAGGCATTTCAGGGTGGGCGGAACCAATCACGATGGAAGAGGTCTGCGATTGGGAAAAGTCCACAGCCATGCTAGCGGCCCAAGAGCCTTGGTGGGAACCAGGAACAGCATCTGGATACCATATGCTGAATCAAGGCCACTTAGTTGGGGAAGTCATTCGGCGGGTAACTGGGCAGAGCTTAGGCACGTTCTTCGCGGAGGAAGTAGCTGGACCCCTTAACGCTGATTTCCATATCGGCCTCAATGAAGAAGAATTCCACCGAATCTCAAATGTTATCTATCCCTCCGACGAAACGACAGATCAACTGGAACAGTTCAGAGAGGCAATGGAGGAATATCAGGTAACTCCAGAGGTCGCTATGAAGACATTTATGAA
The DNA here is from genome assembly GCA_913031515.1 of uncultured Acidimicrobiaceae bacterium. Classification (GTDB taxonomy): domain Bacteria; phylum Actinomycetota; class Acidimicrobiia; order Acidimicrobiales; family UBA8592; genus UBA8592. Next base: position 1,049 of record CAJWET010000182.1, read on the forward strand.
TCCTGCGCCGGATGCAAACTCTGCATGGACTGACTGGTGGAGGAAAGCAGAAGTTCCAGCTGCTAATGGTCACGGTAACGCTAGGTCTGTTGCAACGATTCAAGCTCTCATTTCCAATGGAGGTGAAATGAATGGGAAAAAACTCCTTTCCGAACAAACAATCGACCTAATATTTCAGGAGCAATCGAACGGGTTGGATCTTGTTCTCTTCACTCCTTTGCGCTTCGGTATTGGATACGGATTACCAGTCGATGATTTTCCATTTCTCCCCAAAGATGGCCGAGTTTGTTTTTGGGGTGGCTGGGGAGGCTCCCTGATCATCAATGATGTGGACAACAACCTGACCATCAGTTACATGATGAATCGAATGCTCACTTCCATCATGGGTGATGAACGAGGGGCGGCGGTCATTGAGGCCACCTATAAAGCTCTCGAGTAGAACATAGATTCCCTACGCGGAGGAGGTGGGATTCGAACCCACGGTGGGTTGCCCCACACACGCTTTCCAAGCGTGCCGATTCGGCCGCTCTCGCACTCCTCCGAACCGGTACTTAAGAGTACCAAATGAGTTTTCAGGCTACCGGTCGTTACCCGTATGCGCACGCTTGAAGTATTTTCAGGCAGGATTTGGGAAAACAGAGCCTGAAAGGGTTGTCAAGAATGGCGAAAGACTCCGCACCGTATACGATAGAACCACATCCGTTTCGGAATGTGACGATTGGGTTCTGTGCAATCAGTGCCCGTGAACCGAGTCAGGGCCGGAAGGCAGCAGCTCTCAGCGGAATCACCGATGTGCCGCAGGTAGCCTGATCGTCACTTTCGGGAACGGATGTTTGCTATAGAGAATTATTTGTTCTAGAACTCCAATTACTTCACCTCATGACCTATAGCAGGACTAGGATTTGTTCATGGCATATCAATCCCTCTACCGTCGATACCGGTCAAGCCGGTTTGATGAGTTAGTTGGGCAGCAACATGTTGTGACTGCATTGAAGAATGCAATTACGGAAAATCGGGTCGGGCATGCATACCTATTTAGCGGGCCAAGGGGAACAGGAAAGACCAGTACGGCTCGGATCCTTGGGAAGGCATTAAATTGTACGTCTTTGGAAGCGGATGGTGAACCATGTTGTCAATGCGATTCTTGCCTTTCCTTTGCCGCGGGAACTTCATATGACCTCCATGAATTAGATGCAGCTTCCAATAATGGAGTTGAGGCTATCCGCGACCTTATATCGAAAGTCGCACTGAGCTCACCGGGAAGAACTAAGGTTTACATCCTTGATGAAATCCATATGTTGACGTCGGGAGCTGAGAATGCTTTGTTAAAAACATTGGAGGAGCCTCCAGGCCATGTGGTCTTTGTTCTTGCAACAACTGAACCACAAAAAGTCGTCTCCACGATTAGGAGTCGAACACAGCACTTTGAGTTTGAATTAATTCCCGCTGATCTATTGGGCGACCATCTTCGGTGGATAGCTCAGGATGCCAGCCTTGATGTGACTGATGAGATGATTGACTATGTCCTTCGGGCTGGTGGCGGTTCGGCCCGTGACGCGCTGTCATCACTGGAACAAGTTCTTGCTAGAGGCGGGACCCCAGATGATGATACGGCTGTTGAAGAGATCCTTGACGGAATCGTTTTTGGTGACCCAAGTGTGGTTATCGGTGGGTTGAGTCAAGCGATCCAATCAGGTCGTTCCCCACGAGTTATCGGTGAAACGTTAATTGATCGTTTACGCAATGGATTTCTTACAGCCATGGGGAACTCCCCCGATTACCTTTCTGACCAGCAAGCTGACTTGTCTCGGCAGCTTGCTGAGCGTATGCCATTGGCTACGATAACAAGATCACTTGAAACAATTGGTGCTGCTCTAGTAGGTATGCGCCAGTCACCTGATCCGAGAATCGACCTTGAAGTTGCTGTCCTAAGACTTACGCACCCGAAACTACAAACGGACCACGATGCGATCTTAAGTCGTTTAGAGAAAATCGAAATGCACTTGGAAGGAGTGCCGGAACCAATACCGCAGAAGTCTCAAGAAGTTTTACCGGAGATAACCCCTCCGGTTGACAAGGAGATTGACCCTCCGGCAAACGAGGAAGAAGCCCCTCCGACTATGAATACGAATCTGGATAATGAAGAGTTGCCTTCATTGCAGGAAATCG
>CAJWET010000183.1 GCA_913031515.1 uncultured Acidimicrobiaceae bacterium
AAGATCAAATCAAAGAAATGATTAGAGTGTTGAGTATAAGTATTAGCGAAGGAGTATCTGAGCTGGCATGACTGGTTTTGTTATTGTTCACCCAAAGCGTCGAATTCTTCTCTAAGTATTTTTTCGCTAAGGTTGTATCTGCCCGCAATGTTAATAAAGAAAGGGTCCCAATGGTTGCCGTGTATCCCCGGTCGCCCAAGCCAAGATGGTAATTCTGACCACGCGACTGCACGACAACCTCGGGCAGCGACGCGACGGATTTCTTCAGCAGCAAGAAAAGGATCCCAAAGGGGAACGATACAAAGAGGGATAAGACGCCCAGAACTATCTCCGCACCATTCATCTATCATCCAATCGTTGTACGCCTGGATACACAGAAGGCCAAGTTCGAGATCATCTGCTTCTGAAAATAGTTGACCGCAGAACCTTGGATAATTTGGGAAGCAAAGCGAAGCTTCTACATGATTTAAATCCATATCTGAAAGCCGTGCCTTTGGCTCATAGCAGCCTTCAGCTATGTCATCATATGTGACACCTTCCATTGTTACTTCCTCTGGAGGGATTCCGGGGCAAGCAACCATTTGTTTGATCTGATATCTCTTCTCTTCGTAATGCCACCAGGCCGCCATCTTCTCACCGTTGCCAGGCTTTTCGACCCAAGTTCCATCGACTAGCGACATCTCTCCTTGAGGTGCAATGACGATCCTTGGAGCCACATCAAAATACTTTTTCGGCAGTCTACTCTGCCAAACATGAGGTGGTTCTATTACGTGATCATCGGCACTGATAATTTTAGGGATCATTTCTTCATCTCCAATTAAGCTAGACGACCAAAGAACTAGGCGGTACCCATGATAATACCGAAACACATCTCATCGTCGCTTCCATCCGCCCATAGAACGTAGCTGGGTTCAAGGCCTGGTTGTCTTAATGAGCGGTCCCATGTGCACTCTAGGCGGATGATATCATTAGGTGTTATTTCTATTTCTTCAATCGGGTAGTAGTTGAATTGCCATTCAAAATCCCACTTGGGAATATCAAGGAGAATACGTTCTTCTGGGGTGTCTGGATTGAGTGTCATCCTAAAGGTTGTTCCTATACCATGCTGGTGGCCGAGGACTGACACAATTTTCCCTCGAAATCTTGCTGATTGGTCACATGTCGAAGAAGCATAGCCATCCGTCATATGGGCGAAATCATCAGGTGTGTACCCGCATAGATTAAGGACCATGTTCGCCTGCACACCGTCATTGTCATAGCTTGTTAACCGATCGATAATCGTTGTTTCTCTATCACATAAAGGACCTGTTTCGGTTGTTGAACATGGTATTTCTGCCGGAGCGAAGTACTGAACAAGTTGAACGGCTTTTATCGATTCGACAGTGCTCCATTTTGTCCGGAAAGAAGAATTATCTGCGGGTGCTTCTACGTCATAGTGGTAATGGATCTGCATAACAAAAAAGTCACCCGGTTCCATCAGCAAGCCATGGCCATTTTGGTATTCGATCGATCCTGTTCCAGGCCCCCAAAGCGTAATCATTTGATTCAAAGTACCGATCTGATTACCACCAAGGCCTGTTCCCCCAAAACAACTCCAGCCTCCTTGACCATCAGAAAAGTTCTTTTGGTTCGCTGCATTTCGGAGTTCTTTAGGAACTCGATACCCCACTAGGTGGTGAACGATTTCAGTTTGATCGGGGATAAATTCATAACCCGTGAGAAATTTCTGTTCTTCCAGCTCTGGATCATAGATAAAACATCGGTACTCGTCTGTTTGGCCTTTTTCGCCGTCGTAATTACCTATTGGGAATAACTCCTGATCGTAATCGATGAGATGGTTGACGCCCTCAATTGCCACAATTCTAGTTGACGGATCAATGTCAATAGCGCCACCAGCCTGTGTCCACGAAACAACTGCCTCTCTGTCTTGTTGGCTTAGACTCCAATCATGTTGGAAAGATACACTTAAATCAGATGCAGGCCATGGTGGCATAATCTCTGCTTCTATAACTGCCGCAACAGCGAATGCGTTCGCTGACACGTCCGAAGCAGTTTCAAGAAGCACATGCGTAGTTCCAGGACCTTCACCAATATGGCAACGCGCACATGAAGATTCAATTATTGGAAGAATCTTTTCCGCAAAACTTATTTCCGTAACTTCAGAAGTTTCGTCGACTGGAACGACAGAAGGCTCTTCAGGCGTTGAAGTCAGCACTTCTTCAGCAACTATCTCCTCCTCCAATTCGAGGTTAGAAACATCCCCACTGTCAGTACAAGAAGAGAGCAGAATAAGAATGATGGGCAAGAACAGGAATCTAAGTTTCGTCAGAAATATTGCCATAGCATGAGTGTAGAGCAGCTTCAAGATTTCAGGATGTTTTGCCAATCGACTACTGGAGTATTCTTAATTCATCAGGTCTTGACTTCATGAGCCAGCTTAAGGCCTACTCGAGCTAAACGAAGGAGCCTTTCTTCTTTGGTAAGCATTTCTAATTGTTCGAGCGTGACCCAGCGCATGTCAGTACTTTCGTGATTCCTCTTTATCTTTGCTGTTTCCGGAGCGAGGAGAAGATACGTTACGTCGAAGTGGTAGTGCTCTTCCTCATCTCCAAACTTCGGGATCCTATGAACATCACAATCTATTGCCGGAGTAGAAAGTGTAAGATTCTTAATACCTGTCTCCTCGAAAGCTTCCCTATAGGAGACATTGCAAAGATACCCTTCACCATCTGCATGCCCACCTGGTTGGAGCCAAATATTTAGCTTTTTGTGGAGCATCACAAGTATCTTTTCTCGAGAGTTTTCCACAATTAATGCTGATCCGGTCAAATGACCATCCAAGCAAGTCCGGTATAAGGCATCGTCATGAGTCTTCGTGAACTCAAGAATGATTCCACGAGCTTCATCAGATTCAGATGAGGTAGATAAGACATTTCTAATCTCTTCGAGGGCTTCGGGAATTGATCCTCCAGATGGTATATCGGAGGAGACTAGAGATCTATTCAACATCGTTCAACTGACTTACTTCTATGGTGTTTCTATGGCACGTGCTGACAGATATTCGTGGAGTTGACGCGGAACAGGAATCGGCCGATACGTCTCATGGTCTACACATACGTAGGTCACTGAAGCAGTAAAGATAGTTTGATCGTTCACCTTTC
>CAJWET010000184.1 GCA_913031515.1 uncultured Acidimicrobiaceae bacterium
AGGCAAAAGATTCTTATTCCAACGTTTCGCCCCTAGAAAACACGCTGTTACGAAGGCCGACCCAATTGGAATGAAATAATAAATTTCGGTTTTATGCGGATCAATCTGTTTTTCAAACTCTTGAAAACGACTAAAAGTATCGTTCCAAGCAGCCAAAACAAATACGATAGCAGTGATCACCAACGCAAGAACTGCAAGAATTCTGGCCCAATCTAAAGGGCGCCTCTCAACAGCATTACCATCGGGAGGCCAAGGAACCATATCATCCATTGGCAAATCCGACTTAGCAAGTTGTTCACCCAATGAAACGACCTATCTCTATAAAGAGCAGAACTAATCATCGATTATACAGATACGAACAGGTCAGATACCGGACCGCAGTTGGATAAATTGTCAAGAAGGAAGATCTTCGGAAAGTGCTGCGTTTCTAGGGTCATCCTTATCCGTAGCGGCTTTCGGGGCGCGTTCCCATAGGACCTCACTATCAAAGCTCAACGTCCAATCAGGTATAAATTCAATTACTACCCTTCCCGGAGAATCCAGATGATCGATATACGCTTGGACCCCTTCTGGATCCTTTCTCCTGTCAGAGGCAAAGGCATAGAAAAACCAATCCAGCACTGCACGGTCTTTGTGGACGATGCAGTCACCTTTATAAGTAACTGTCTTCCCTGTCCCTAGTTTTGTACCCGAACTTGTTATGCATACGGAAGCACGAGGGAACCGGCGTATCGCCGACACCCTTGCTCGTTTTTCGGCGCAAGTCATCCAGATCTTCCCCTCATGGTTTAGGTATGAGACGATGACACCAACAGCTTCGCCCTTTCTATTTGTCCAACTGAACACACATTCCCGTTGAACATCCAACAGTTCTTGCTCTCGCTCAGGACTAAGTGCGCAACTGACAAGATCTTCTAGATTGTCGTCTCCGGTATTCATGATCTGTTTTTCCCTTCCACAAGCTACATGCGAGCATAAATATTCTTCTATTCTAAACCAAACCATTACTATCAAAGAATTATATATGACCAGCAAAAGCAACAAAGATCTGTAAGGGTGTAAGAAAAGATCGATTTCTCCGTCTCCTGTACAGACGAACACTAAGGAAAGAACCATGAAAGATAGACTTAAAGAGCAGCTACACGGCAGCGGAAAGAAAAACCTCGCCATCTTAATAGCAGTTTTTCTTCTATTCGCTACCGCTTGCAGTAGCAGCGATGTCAAAATCGCCGATGAAGGCGACATCCCCACCGGCGAAGAAGCCGAAGCGGATGAGGAAGATACTGGCAGCGCTGATACTGAAGAAGCAACGACGGATACGCCTTCAGTCGATGAAGAAGAGAGTGAAGAAGAGAGTGAAGAAGAGAGTGAAGAAGAGGAAACGTTTGAATGCCCATGGGACGTAGGGGTAAAAACCGGAGATACCTTATTTGATCCAGGTAGTAGTTTCTTGGTTGATGCTCGAGTGGGAGCACACACTGATTACGATCGATTCGTCCTCGAATTTGAATCCGGTGACTCAACTCCGGACAGCTACGTAATCAATTGGACCCCGAACAAGCCAGAAGGAGATGGCAGTGGGCTACCTATAGATGTTGACGGAGATGTATTCCTTGAAATTTCAATGGGAGCAAGTTTAATTAATTGGGATGGAGCCGAAGAGGTTTACGACGGGCCCACGTCACTTACCAGCTCACTACTTGGGAACATGGTTGAAGCCAGCAGCGGTGGGTATTTCGAAGGCCGTATGCTTTGGGCAATTGGAGCAAATGAAGCAAACGGGTTCCAAGTTCTTGAACTTGATGACCCCCCACGAATCGTTATAGATATTTGTACTGTCGATACAAGTTCGACGAAATTTGAGGACTGTGTAAGTTCCGGATTATCCCCAGTTTTCTGCGGAGGCCTGTTCGGAGAATACGAAGAAGCATCGAGTGCAGAAGCAGCGTCAGGCCCTTGCCCGCCTATCCCCCCTCTCCCAGCAGAGGCGGTACCGAGTGGGAGCTATTTCGCCGACCTCGACGATGACGGAACAGATGAAGAAGCATTTACATATGTAGATGAAGATTCTGATGAATTACATTTACGAATCATTGATGGTGCTGACCAAGCCGACTATTTAATAAGCTCTACATCCTTTGGCCCAGGATCTATCACTGGGGCTTTGGATTTACAAGCTGATGGATCTCCTGAGCTTTTCGTTTATATCAATGGTGCAACACCAGCAATGAGAACATACAAATTATTCCAGCTAAATGGCTGCGAAATTTCTGTAATTCAAAGAACTACTACTGGTTCAGATTTTCAGCTATCAGCGGGGTATGTTCCAGCCGCAGGTGCTTCAGCCGGAATTCGTTGTGTTAGTGGAGCGCCTGTTCTACGGCAGCTAAATGGGGGCCCAGCTGATGGCCCACCCGCTACTACTTGGGAATGGAGCATCACTACCTATGAACTGCTTTCTGATAACTCAATGACCGAGGTTTCTATCTCTGAAACATTTTCAGGAAGTGAAATCCCGTGGTCTACCGGGTTTAATGACTGCACATTTGAGTAACTTCACCTAAGACACTACAAACCTTTCCCCTAGCTGGATTCGATTTAAGAGGATGGGTGTAGATAAGCACCCATCCCTTATCGAAGTATGTTAGGTTCGTTCCCATCTACCAGCGAGATGGTGGAAGGGGGTTACATGAGGCACTTGCCGAAGCCACCATAATCTGTTGAAGAACAAGACAGGGGTGTGCCGGCGCTGGCCTCTGGAGTTCATTCCGAACTCCGAACAGCGCGAAGCGCGCCCTTGTCGTTTTTTTGACCGCCTTCGGGTGGTCCTTTTCGCGTTGGGACTTAAGTCCCTCACAAAAAAGGACACGGGGCCTACAAGCACTTGCCGTTTTCTCTCTTTAATAGAAGACATACATAACAGCCACCCTCCAGGTCGAAGAAGCCCCAATGCATTCAGCGGGGCTTCTTCCCTTTTCCCGAGACAGTAAACGATTTCTCTCTCATTTTGTTACCTTTTTCGTCCTACCCTGCCACTAGCCTGATCGGAATATGAGCTGCCATTGCGAACATTGCCGAACCGGATCTACGTACATTCGATTTCGATGGCACTTGAGGGAAAGCCTACG
>CAJWET010000185.1 GCA_913031515.1 uncultured Acidimicrobiaceae bacterium
GAAGTAAGAAGTCCTGCTTAAACGCCCAAGTGGGTCTTCGCGGTATCTAGAATGATCGGCGACACCTGCCACAACTTCCGGGTGTGCTGCTTGAATCATTAAAGCGCGAATACCTCCAACAAAACTGGATACATCACCGAGCACTTCCCAACTAATTGAATCAGGTCCAAAAAGTCCAGAATCTCCGGGGTATCGAGCTGTATGTTCCAAAGGTTTGTCACTATGCGAAAAGAGGTCAACGACTCTTGCAGTAACTCTCGTTTTTACACCCACTCTTACTCCCATACACTCACTAACGCTACGAAACTACAGTACTTATTTCTTATTGCACTATGCATGGAAGATTTGTATTCGTTAGGAAATATCTCTGAGGTCGCGTTTGAGTTCCCGAATCTCATCTCGTAACCGAGCAGCATATTCGAACCTAAGATCTCCAGCAGCGATATTCATCTCATCTTCTAAAGTCAAAATTAAACGCTGTAACTGTGCTTCTGGCATCTCTCCTGAGTCTTCGACGATCCGGCGTTGGCTATCCTTACTTCTCGAGCGCCGATCTCCACCCGGAAGAGGGGTCTCGACGACTTCAGGGCGGATCATAGCAAGAATATCTGTAACGGCTTTGCGGATTGATTGTGGGTCTATCCCATGTCTTTGGTTGTGATCAACTTGAATCTTTCTTCTTCGATTGGTTTCAGAAATAGCGCGCTGCATAGAATTGGTAACCTGATCCGCATACATCACAACCTGTCCTCCTACGTTTCGAGCTGCTCGGCCGATAGTTTGCACTAAGGAAGTTTCACTACGTAAAAAACCTTCTTTATCAGCATCCAATATTGCAACTAAAGAAACTTCAGGAAGGTCCAATCCTTCTCTCAGTAGGTTAATTCCGACTAAGACATCAAATTCACCCAACCGAAGATCTCGAAGTATCTCAATACGTTCAAGCGTGTCGATATCGCTATGGAGATACCGAACACGGATCCCAATTTCAAGAAGATAATCTGTGAGGTCTTCCGACATTTTCTTTGTCAAGGTTGTGACTAATACGCGTTCGCTTTTCGAGACACGATCATGCACTAATTCGATAAGGTCGTCGATCTGTCCAGAGGTTGGTTTCACGATGACTTCAGGATCAACTAGGCCAGTTGGTCTGATAATTTGTTCAACTATCTGCTCCGAAACTTCCAGCTCGTGCTTACCCGGTGTAGCTGATAGGAATACGACTTGATTTAGACGTTCCATAATCTCATCAAATTGCAAAGGACGGTTGTCTGCTGCTGAGGGAAGCCGGAAACCATGTTCGATAAGGGTTTCTTTCCTACTCCGGTCTCCAGCATATTGTCCATGTAACTGTGGAACGGCAACATGGGATTCATCAATTACACACAAAAAGTCATCGGGGAAATAATCTAACAAGGTATATGGGGGGTCACCATAAGCTCGTCCATCAATGTGCATGGAGTAGTTTTCAATTCCGCTACAAAACCCAATCTCTCCCATCATTTCGAGGTCATGTTCTGTTCGCATTCGGAGCCTTTGTGCCTCAAGCAATTGATTGCTGGTATCGAAGTTATCCAGCTGGACTTGCAGTTCTTTTTCTATCTCCCCCATAGCACGATGTAGGCGTTCGCTACTTGCTGCGTAATGTGTCGCTGGGAAAACGATAAGTTCATCTACTTCAGAGACCTTCTCTCCAGTTAAGGGGTCAAGGAACCTGATCCGATCTACCGTGTCTCCAAAGAACTCAATACGAACTACATTCTCCTCATAGGCGGGATGTATTTCTAGGTTATCTCCTCGTACTCGGAAATTTCCCCGAATCAGATTCATGTCATTCCGGTCATATTGCATAGTAATCAGCTGCTGAAGAATCTCCCTTTGTTCGTAATCTTCTCCGGATCTGATTACAAGTAGCTGCGTCATATATTCCTGTGGCGACCCCAACCCATAGATACAGGAAACTGATGCTACGACGATGGTGTCTCGGCGGGTCAGTAGGGCGGAAGTCGAGGCATGTCGAAGCCGATCTATTTCATCATTCACTGAAGAGTCTTTTTCTATGTATGTGTCGCTTGCAGGCATATACGCCTCAGGCTGGTAATAGTCGTAATAACTAACGAAGTACTCAACACGGTTATTTGGGAAAAATTCCCTAAGTTCATTTGCTAATTGGGCAGCGAGCGATTTATTTGGCGCAATCACCAAAGTAGGGCGCTGTGTTTTTTGTATTGTCCAAGCAATCGTGGCGCTTTTTCCTGATCCGGTAATTCCTAAAAGTGTTTGGAATCTCTTCCCGTCTTCAATCCCTTCGGACAATTTTTGAATTGCTTGCGGCTGGTCACCGGCAGGGTCAAAGGCTGCTTCGACTTCAAAAGGGACACCGTCTGAACGTTTCACCATTACTGGATCATAACCAAGTCAGTCTCCTGATACGAATGCCTGCATCCAGTCCCAGCACTCATCGACTTGGAGTTCCAGTGCACTATTATCGCCGTTGTTGTCGATCACATAGTCTGCAAAGGGAAGCCGCTGGTCGCGGTTTGCTTGTTTAGCAATCCTCGCCCTTGCATCATCCTCTCGAAATCCTCTGAATTTGACGAGCCGTTCGACTGCTAATTCTTCTTCGCAATCAACTATGATTTTGCCGGCGAAATCATTGTATTCTTTACGCGCTAATTCTCCCTCTGGCGTTACCAACAGTGGGATGTCTATGAGAACGAGGTGGCCATCTTTTGCAAGAGCTTCCCTTCTCGCTGCCATTTCTTTTCCTACGGAGGGATGGACAATACTGTTTAGCTTTGCGAGTTCTTGGGGGCTTGAAAAAGCCAAATCCGCTAATTTTTGCCTGTCAAGTTCCCCATTCACACCGATGACCTCTTCTCCGAAAGCCTCTACAAGCCTGATGAAAACTTCGCCTCCTGGTTTTTGAAGTTCACGCACAATCTCATCCGCATCAATTAACTTGACTCCTCGTTGAACCAATGCAGCAGCAACGGTTGATTTTCCGGAACCGATACCTCCAGTGATCGCAAATTCAACCATGTTTGAAGATGTTGAAGTTATTCAGATGACTCGTCTGACTCCACAGTGGTATCTGACTCTGCGGGGGCATCCGACTC
>CAJWET010000186.1 GCA_913031515.1 uncultured Acidimicrobiaceae bacterium
GTTCAGCAATTTTTCCCGCTCTCGCCAGTCATACTCAGTCAACCAATAATCAGCTAGTTCTTTCGTGTATGAGAGTGGGATGCCTTGAGTCCAGTCATCAACGCACTCCTCTTCCGGCCATCTGGTGAGTTCAATTCTCTTCTGAAGATCTTCGAGCTGTTGCTCGGAGATATCAATTGTGAATGGGGAGATTGTTGTCATAATTTTCTAACCTTTCATTAGTCGTGCTCTATCGGGTCGTAATCCCAAAGTTGAGTTTCTTCTTGGTCACCATAGAGCAGGTGCGCTGGGCTGTGTTTTTCGATATTTCCGGTGAGACCCCTATACATCCCGAACCCACATAGTTGACGAAGTTCTGGAGAAAATGTCGCAACAATTTCTGGAGGGAGACCGAGATGTTGATTTTCCTGTTGACGGATATAACCGGCACAATAGTTCATAGCAACGCCGATCCGGACTTCGTCGTCAGTCGTATTCGCTCCTCCACCATGCCAGGTACTTCCATGCCAGACAAGAACGGACCCCTTTGACATTTCAGCCGGAATGCTTTCAATATCGCTCGGGTCTCCGAAATAGTCCGGATTCTGCCAACGGTGGCTCCCAGGGACAACACGAGTAGCCCCGTTCTCTTCTGTGAAATCTGTTAGTGCCCACATGGAATTACAAACAGTGGCTACGTGAGGTTTTTCTAGAGGTTGAATTTGATCATCAGCGTGGATGACCTGCAGTGTTTCCCCAGGCGCAAGTGAGATAGATGCAAGTGACGAAACCAGACACTGTTCTCCAAGAACGCCTTCAATGAGTTCAAGGACTTGAGGTTGGACGGGTATCTTTTGCCAAATTTCTCCGTGAGCGAGAAGGTTATATGTACGAGTTGTTTGGTTTCCTTCAAACCTATTGTTATCAGGGGTTCGTTTTAGTTCCGTTTCAAGTCGGGCGACGTCAGCTGTCAATTCATCGATAAAGTTTGGATCAATAAGGTTCTCTACAATCGTAAAACCGACATCATTAAGCTCTTGATGGTGTTTGGTTAGGTCCATATTCAATTCACCATCCCCACTGCACGCTGTGGAACAAACCGGAGGACCAATCGCCCATCGTTGATCATCGCCTGCTGATACTCATTCCAGTCGGGGTGTTCTTTCCCTGCAATTCGTTGATAGATATCGGCGAGCTCCTTGTTCACTTCGTCATTATGGGTTTGGGCTGGGGAGGTAACTTCAACCGTTCCGTCGAAAGAGATGTACGACCACGACTCGGGAGATGTGACGTGAAGAACAGCTCGGTCATCTCTTAGAAGGTTACGGGTTTTTGCTCTTGATGTTGTCGCTGAAATGCAGAACTTTCCATCCTTTAAAGTAAAGGAGATATCGGAGGACTGTGGTCTTCCATCGCGTCTGATGGTGATCAGTATTCCGTGATTTTTTTCTGTAGCCCATTCGAGCGCTTCATCTAATTCCATTTCATTATTCTTCCAGCGAGTTACGGAAACTTCAAGATACCAGACTTTACAACGAGAAAATAACTGAATTTGAATAGGTGATCGTTCTCTACAACGCTAACGCGTCTTTGCTAGTTGTTCCGCGCGTTCAATCAGTCGTGTAGCTTCCAATTTCTCAGCAATTTGAAAAAAATCGCTTCCAGTGCCTTCCCAATGGAGCTCATCAATTGACCCGAATGTAGGTGCTTCATATCTCAGCGTTGCTATGTCGCGGAAGAGAAGCGCTAAGTTTCGATTTTCTTTTAAGGTTGTGGCTAGTTTATTTGCGCCTCGGACTGATACTTCCCATTTTTCGGGGTCATCCGGAATGCTTTCAATATGGCTATAGACAGCTAAGACGCTAGAAGATGATTTGGCTCCCCAGCCCTGCAATCCTGGGAAACCATCGGCCGTATCACCCATTAAGCCGAGGTAATCAGGGATCGATTCAGGCGGAATACCGAATTTCTCGATAATGAATTCGTAGTTCATGAGAAGTTTTTTTCTTCGGTCGTATTGGACAATCTTGTGATCGGGTGTGAGGCACTGTCCGAGGTCTTTGTCCGGAGTACAGATAACTACTTGGTCGACTCTTTGATCCATATTCGCTCGTTTAGCTGCTGAGGCGAGGGCGTCATCAGCTTCATATTCAATCATGGGGAAGATAACGAATCCTGCAGCTTCAAGAAGATCTTCGAGAATATGGAATTGGCTCTGGATTTCCGGGTCTATGTCAGAACCATCTTTATATCCGTCGTAGAGTTCGTTGCGGAAAGAGGGAATGACGTGGTCGGTCGCAATACCGACATGAGTGGCACCTTGTTCAAGTAAAGAGAACATGCTTGCGAGGACTGCACGTGTTGCACCGACTTCATAGCCTTCAGAAGTTATATGGGAAGGGGCACCAAAATAGTGGCGAAAAAGTTCATAAGTCCCGTCTACTAGATGAACTTTCATTCTTTAAATCCCACAGTTCTACAATACGGTTATTCTTCTACAAGTTCGATCAAAGTTCCAAGCGACCCTTTCGGATGTATGAAAGCAACAGTTGTCCCTCTAGAACCAGGGCGTGGATTCTCATCAATTGGGCGAGCGCCTGCATCAACCATCGCTTGGAGCGCTTCTTTGCAATCTGCTACACGGTATCCAATATGGTGCAACCCCTCTCCGCGGGTCTCTAGAAACTTCGCAATGGGTGAATCGTCACGCGTTGCTGTAGTCAGCTGGATGTAACTGTCGGCTACTTTGATAAGGGCTTCTTCGACCCCGTCACGTTCAACTATTTCACGGTGGTGAACTTCGGCACCAAATGCCTGCTGGTAATAACGAATTGCTTCTTCAAGGTCATGTACTGCAATCGCCACATGGTCTATTTCAGTTAAAATCATTTCTTGCTCCAACAATTGGTTGCCTTTCCAGTGTAAATGAGTCTGGAGATAGCTAGGTTTATTTCTAAGGTTGATTTGTGAGTGATGGACGCACTTCAATGAAAGTTAGCGCCCTGTATGCTCGCCTGTATGGTTTTTAGGAGTAAAGATGGATAATACGGTGATTCTTGCTGGTGCAAGGACCCCAATAGGTAAGCTCTCAGGCGCACTTTCTTCTTTCACCGGATCTGATTTAG
>CAJWET010000187.1 GCA_913031515.1 uncultured Acidimicrobiaceae bacterium
TACTGGTGAATGCACCTGGGCCTATTGTGAAGAGGACTTCCCTCAAGGGTCCCCATGTGGGATACAAAATCTCGTAGAAATTCCATGTGAAACATGGGCGGGGTTCATCTGGTTCAATATGGATTCGCAAAGTGGCAGCCTCAGAGATTGGCTTACTCCCGTAGCTGAGCATCTCGACTCTTACCGCATGGAAGAGATGAAGCGTACTCACTGGGTAACAATTGAAGGGAACTGGAACTGGAAATGCGTTCAAGACAACTTTAACGAGAGCTACCACCTTCCCTTCGTGCACCCTGAAACAACAGCGACAATGAATGAACACTACAGCGGTTGTCAATTTGACCTATACCCGTCTGGCCACTGCAGAATGCTCATGCCCGGTGGTGGCCCAGGGTCGCAATATCAGGGGAAAGCTGACCGAACATTCCAATCGCTTAAACAAACCTTCGACTTTTGGGAATTTGACCCAGAACCATACAGAAATGACCTTGGACAACTCCGAGTTGCACTACAACAGCGCAAACGCGAACTAGCGGAATCCAAAGGTTACGATTTCTCCCGTTACTCCGATGAGCAGCTCACAGACCATTATCATTACACGATTTTTCCAAACATATCCTTTAGCATGAAACCTGACGGGTGTATTTTTCTCCGATCCGCGCCGCATCCTACCGACCCGAATAAATGTCTTTTTGATATGTGGTACTTAACGATGTTCCCCCATGAAGCTACTGAATATTATTCCAACTCCATGCGAGACTGGGTGTCTATAGATCATCAGGTTGAACATGTCACTGGGCTTGCCGGAGAAGTAAGCTGCGGACCCGGCATTGATCAAGACGTTGCAATTTGGACTACTCAGCATAAGGGATTGCGTTCACGTGGCTACCAAGGCGAATACTTACCATCGCAGGAGAACCGAATCCGGTATTTCCATCAAAACCTTGATAAGTACCTAGCCATGGACCCCGCATGACCAATAATGATGCCCACCAGTTAGGGAACCTTGGTGATCTTAAAGATGGTGCAATGCGGGTATTTGAAGACGTCGGCGACTACGGAATAGTCGTATGTCGGGTAAACGGTGAGCTGTTTGCGCTGGAAGACAACTGCAGCCATGCTGATACCCCGTTAAGTGAAGGGCGGCTCCGAGGACACGAAATAACATGCCCACTCCATGGAACTTCATTTGATGTTCGCACAGGGGCTCACAGCGGCCCTCCTGCATACGAAGGCGTAACTTGTTACAAAGTCCAAATAGAAGATGAGATTGCCTTGGCTCTGCCTCAGAAAAATGATAATAAGAGAGAGGATGATAGCTATGGTGACGTGGGTGACTTCTTCCAAACTCGATGAAAATTCAGGAGAGAGAAATGCTTGAAGGAAAAGTTTCGATTATCACAGGAGCGGCACAAGGCGTCGGAACGGCCTTCGCACGCCGGCTTTCACAAGAAGGGTGCATTGTTGTTGTAACCGACAAGCAAGAAACGGTAGAAGACGTCGGGCAGGAACTGAACGCTGAATGGCATATCGGCAACGTAGCTGATGCAAGGCACGTACGATCTGTCGTCGATACAACTGTTCAAAAATTTGGGACCGTAGATATTCTCGTGAACAATGCCGGTGAAGTCCTCCGAACAGGCCCACTTGATGATTGGGATCAAGCATTAATCGACTACGAAAGAATTTTTGGATCAAATATTCGCGGAGCTTTTCTTTTTGGTCGAGCTGTTGCCCCAATCATGGCAAAGCAGAAATACGGGGAAATTATTAATGTCAGCACCGATCATGTTAAGCCCGCTCCAGGCTCCTTCCGACACCATGGACATGGGAGTATGGATCTCTACAATGCCTCAAAATGGGCTTTAAATGGACTTGCCTTTGACTGGGCAAAAGCCCTAGCCGAGAACAACGTGAGGATCAACAACCTTTGTATAGGGGCGACAGACACTGAGATGATTCGATCTTGGAGCGGCCCCAACCCTGATCCGAAATGGGTCGAAAGCTGGATGAAACCCGAGGAGACAGCTGAGGTCCTAGTCCAACTATTACTCGAAGGACCCGACGGGCGAACGGGTGATAATATTGGGCTGTATGCCGGACATCCCTGCGTTCTTCCAGAACCTGAAAAATAAAGTCAGGACCGAAAGACAGGAAGGGCCCAGCAGGTGTGCATCTCTCCTAAGTGGGCGCAAGTAAGGAATGGGGACGCCCCGTTGGAGGGGAGTTCTAGTGTCGTACTTGTTTCAAGAAGCATCAAAGACGCGGTAACAACGGTATCTCGTATAAGCGCATACCTAGATCTTGGTCGGCCTTTCGGGACGGCAGGATAAATAGAAGGTTTCCCAAACCCGAATGCAATTCCAGAAGGCAAGCCGTCAGCTCTGTATTGGCCTCTGGGTTCACGTTGACAAAGATCCTTTCTAGCAACAATAAAAGAATCCGGATTTTCGAATTGGCGCGGATCCCTATTCCCTGCTGCAGCCGAACACCTGACAAGCCCACCTTTCGGGATTAAGCGCCCGAATCGTTCTACCTCTTGCCTAGCAAATCTATCTGCGGATAAAACGGGCGGAGAATGGCGTAGAGTTTCCAACCACGCAAAGTTCATCAGTCGATGATCATTACGAACTTTTTCCATTTGCTTTGGATTCATCAACAAGTTAAACCACAGATTCCCCAGCCCCCCATGGAGGGTTTCATGATCTAGTTCAAGAATAGTTACGACGAGATCTCTTTCATTTGGCGGCCCATCAGATAATTCAAGGCCCGCGATTACACTAACTAAGTCATCTCCCGATCTTTGTCGTCGCTCACTGAAGATTGGTTCAAAGAAGGAACTCATATTCTGCATTGCCGCTATGCCCTTCTGTCGAAGCTGAGGCTCCCAATTTGCTCCGCGTTGCATTTGCCAGTAGAGCTTTGCAAATTCATTAGTTTGTTCAGAAGAAAGAGCTAGGATTCTCCCCCAGAGTGCCAGTGGAATTCGCGCAGCAAAATCTTCTGCCAAGTCCAC
>CAJWET010000188.1 GCA_913031515.1 uncultured Acidimicrobiaceae bacterium
ACTTTCACAAAGCGACACCAATTTATGAAGATATGCCAGGGTGGCAGGAAGATATCTCCGGAATTACTGAAGCTGCTGACCTGCCACAAAAAGCGCAAGATTACGTCAAAGCTCTCGAAGAACACAGCGGGGTGCCTATTTCTTTGATAGGTGTCGGGCCAGGCAGGAAACAATACATTGATTGGCAGCAGTGAAGCTATACAACCAGATCAAACTGGCGACTATGCCCAATTACTACCAGATAACGAGAGAACACCATGAATAGGGTGGTAATCGTTGGGTCCGGAGGTCGTGAGCATGCTCTCGCTGATGTACTTGGCAGAGATGCAGATGTTATCGTAACACCGGGCAATGCCGTTATCCCCAACTCCGTCGCAACATCCCCATTGGAAATCGACGCCGATCTTTTCGTCATTGGCCCTGAAGCTCCTCTTGTCGCCGGATTGGCTGATCAGTTGCGTGAGCAAGGGAAACTTGTTTTTGGCCCTGGATCTGATGGAGCACAATTGGAGGGTTCGAAAGCTTGGATGAAAGATCTTGTTATGGAAGCTGGTGTACCTACAGCTCGATACGGGACCTTCACAGAAGTAGATCACGCCCAGACATACCTAGAGACAATGTCTCCTCCATATGTGATAAAAACCGATGGGCTTGCTGCAGGAAAAGGGGTGCTAGTCACTGATTCATTACGAGAAGCTCGAACGGCAGTAGAGAACTACCTTTCTGGTTCCGCATTTGGGGGAGCAGGAGAAAAAATAGTTCTCGAAGAGGGACTTATAGGTCCAGAGATCTCTATCCTCGCGATCAGTGACGGCAAAAAAGCAGTTGCGTTAAGTCCCGCGCAAGACTTTAAACGACTCCTCAATAACGACCTTGGACCAAATACTGGAGGAATGGGTGCATATTCCCCAGTCCCAATCGCTTCCTCATCTCTTGTTTCCGATGTCCTCAACAATTTTATCCAGCCAACAATCGACACATTAATTGAACGAGGCATTGACTATCGCGGGGTCCTATATGCAGGACTCATGCTTACCGACGGAGGTCCCAAACTGCTTGAATATAATGTGCGTTTCGGCGACCCTGAAGCCCAAGTTGTTCTTCCCCGTATAGAGACGAGCCTGACAAATCTTCTTCTCGAAGCTGCCAGCGGAGATATCAAAGAAAACCCATCGTTCACGTCCGATGCTATGGTCACCATCGTCTGCGCTACTGAGGGTTACCCTACATCCCCTCGAATGGGGGACCTTATCACCGGGATAGAAGAAGCAATACAATCTCCGGGAATAGAAAAAGTATATGTTGCCGGTATCGACATCAATGAAGCACAGCAGCCAGTAACTGGCGGCGGCAGGGTTCTTTCTGTAACCGGACGTGGATCCACCATTCAAGTAGCCCGAAAAAACGCATACGAAGGAGTAGATAAAATCCGCTGGGAAGGACTACAGAAAAGGCAAGACATCGCGGAGGGGATTGAATGACGCGTATTATGGAGATAGACGCAGCCCACCAACCAAACTCACGAAAAGGAACATGATATGAAAGTTGGAATTCTGATGGGTTCGAAATCAGACGAACCCAAAATGCTTAAAGCAAAGGAAACACTTGAAGAATTTGAAATTGAATGCGACTGGCGAGTGCTCTCCGCCCATCGGAATCCACATCAGGTTGTTGAACTCGTAACGCCAGCTCGAGAAAATGGATATGTTGCATTTATTTGCGGAGCTGGAATGGCTGCACACCTTGCCGGAGTGGTCGCAGCGCACACCACCCTCCCTGTCGTCGGAGTACCACTATCCGGAGGAGCCTTAAATGGTCAAGATGCTCTCTATGCGACAGTGCAAATGCCAAAAGGAGTCCCCGTTGCGACAGTAGCGATCGATGGATCTCAGAACGCTGCTCTTCTCGTAGTGCAGATGCTCGGAATATCTGACGAATCGCTTGCCGAGAAGCTTTCCGATTACAAACAAGAAATGGCAAAGAAGTGAATTTTCCAAATGTTCTAGCTAGTAGATATGCAAGCAAAGAAATGGTTGACCTTTGGTCTCCTGAAAACAAGATTGTCCTTGAACGACAATTATGGGTAGCTGTTCTCCAAGCCCAGAAAGAACTTGGCCAGGATATACCCGATGGGGTGATAGAAGACTACCGAGATGTGATAAATCAAGTAGATCTTGATTCAATTAATGAGCGAGAACGCGTTGTCAAACATGACGTGAAAGCAAGAATAGAGGAGTTTTGTGCTCTCGCCGGTCATGAACATATCCACAAAGGAATGACTTCACGTGACCTCACGGAAAACATCGAACAACTCCAGATCAGTAAGGCACTGGACATTGTCTGTTGTCAGGCCGCCGCCGCGCTTAATTGTCTTAGTGAAAACGCAATAACCTATGCAGAGACAGCGGTCGCTGGAAGAACACATAATGTAGCGGCACAAATTACAACTTTAGGGAAAAGGTTCGCTACCGCCGCAGAGGAAATGCTCCATGCCCTTACCAATATTGAAAGAGTTCATAGCGAATACCCTCTTCGAGGACTTAAAGGGCCTGTTGGAACCCAACAAGACCTAGTTGATCTCCTCGGCGAGGAAGAAAAAGTAGAGAAACTTGAGGAAATAATTCGTGAATATCTTGGCTTTACAAGGACTTTTGACAGCGTAGGTCAGGTCTATCCGCGTTCGCTCGACTTCAATGTTGTTAGTTCGCTCGTTCAGCTTTCCAGTGCCCCAGCGAACCTGGCGAAGACATTTCGCATCATGGCCGGCCATGATCTAGTCACTGAAGGATTTCAAGAAGGCCAAGTCGGCTCGTCTGCGATGCCCCACAAAATGAATATGCGATCATGCGAACGGATTTCCGGCTTATCCCATGTGCTCCAAGGATATTTAGCGATGGTCTCTTCCCTTGTTGGTGATCAGTGGAATGAAGGGGATGTTTCGTGTTCAGTAGTTCGGCGTGTGGCACTTCCCGGGGCTTTTTTCGCGTCTGACGGACAACTTGAAGCGG
>CAJWET010000189.1 GCA_913031515.1 uncultured Acidimicrobiaceae bacterium
CATCCAAAATACTCATCAGCCAATAATGTACTTTCTTCTGCCGCTCCTTACGATCCACATACATTACGGTTCCAATGAAGTCCCCCAATTCACAAACAAAACCGGTTTCCTCAAACACTTCTCGTAAGGCACATTCCTCGAGGGATTCCCCTTTGTCTAACTTGCCTTTCGGGAAAGACCAATCGTCATACCTCGGCCTGTGTACTAACAAGACCTCGTCAAGATGATTAAAAATAAAACCACCAGCGGCCTGAACAAGTGCAGAAGATACTTTATTCACCGGGGGGAGAGTATCAGGTAATTCGATTTTAAAGGAGGATTCCTATAACCCAGAAACAATTCATTCCTCTTCTTCATAACCGAGGTCCCATTCGATGAGAATGTTTTCGCGCTCGGCATCACGGTTCACTCGCTCACGGTTACGCCGAAATTGCGGATCATGAGGCGGGAGTAAGACCAACCGGGCTTGAACACGGGTACGAAACCCATCAATCATATCTTTATCTCCAAAATCTGAACGCATTTCCCAATGGGGTGCAATAGGGCCTAGGTAAACCATTTTGATGTGGCCTTTGGGTGGTTCATTCCCAATCTCTACGTCACTCATAAGGTTGCTCCTCGTATTCACTAGGATGTGAGTCTACCCAACAGAATTTTTTTTTGTTCACGGGAACTTTTTCCTCAGTTAATTCGTCTATTTAATATCGGAGGAATACATGAACACAAAATGGATGTCCAAAGGGAATTGTAGAAATAAACCACCTGGGATATTTTTCCCCAGCGATGGGTTAGGAGTCGAAGTCGCGAAGCAAGTTTGTGAGGCTTGCAAAGTGAAAGAAACGTGCTTGAGTCATGCTTTGAAAAACCGCATCGATCACGGAGTTTGGGGGGGCACTTCTGAACGCCAACGACGACGGTTACGAAAAGAACAAAGTTTAATAGCAGTAAGCCTTTAGCTATAGCCGTCTCAAGAGTGTCGTACTAGCTGATCGCCTGAGACTCTGCTATCGCTTCGAGCGCAGCTTGCCGCTCTAAAGCACGTTGGCGACGAATTCGGCGGCGTTCTCGCTCACTCATCCCGCCCCAGATACCAAATTTTTCACTATTCCGAAGAGCATATTCAAGGCAGTCTTCACGAACAACACAACCACGGCATACTTCTTTTGCTTCGCGAGTTGAAGCTCCACGTTCAGGGAAGAACAGGTCAGGGTCAACGCCGAGGCAGTTAGCAAAATCCTGCCAATCTTTGTCTAGTGACTCATCTAAAACCACTGTTTAACCCTCCGGCTCCCTCAAGAACGCGCCAACAAACCACAAAAGTTTGGACGCTATTTGACGCTCTGACCCCTCGACCATTGCCAAATTCATGCTTGTAATTACAATAATGTTATTTAAGCAGGTCAGCTCATAAAAAAGCAAGGTGTAAGCTAAAAAAAGCCTAAAAAAGATGGAAAAACCAGCTGAATAGCGCGAAATGAGCTGATTCTGATCCTGAAGTTGCCCTAACTACCCTTTTCCCCTGGTTAGCGACGGGAGGAAACTAATCGTCGGCGATGTTCGACGAAATCAACCAAGAGATAATCGCCAAGATTATCCCTATTGGTAAAGAATGCTCTCCCACCATTCATTTCCGTGATTCTTTCAATGAAGCGACTCAATGCCGGTTCTGGGTCGAGCATAAAGGTGTTTATCCGAATACCATCGCGAGTGCACGCCATAACTTCCTGCAGGGTCTTTTCAACTGTCTCGCGTGTGGGCGGATAATCAAAGTAGGGGTTTCCAGCCTGATCAATGTGTGCTGTGGGTTCACCGTCAGTCACCATGATGATTTGCTTGGTTCCAGTTTGCTTTGCAAGCATCTGCCTGCTCAAGAGAAACGCATGCTGCATATTGGTACCTTGCATGAATCCCGTCGACACCTCAGGTAAATGGTGTGGTTCGATTTCTCGAGCGACAATATTAAAACCGACGATGCCAATGTAGTCACGAGGATATTGCATGGTAATAAGGGAATGGAGTGCCATCGCTACCTTCTTGGCCGGAAGAAGACGCCCCGTCCACGCCATTGAATTTGAGAGGTCTAGCATCAATACGGTACTTGACCGGACAAGGCTTTCGGTGCGTTCAATTTCAAAATCTTCTGGAAGGAGATCCACCGGTGTGCCACCGCCAGTTCGACGGATCGCATTGCGGACGGTTCGTTGGATATCCAAATTGAATGGATCCCCGAACTCATAGGACTTGGTAGAAAAATCTCTTTCATGGCCAATACCCTGCCGTTCAAGTTCATGCTTTCCCATCCGGTCAGCATTGAGTTTGCGGAAGAGATCAGCCAAGGCCTGTTGCCCGATCTTCCGGATCGCTTTCGGCGTTAACTCGTACCGGCCTTCCTTTGTATCGATATACCCAGCATCTTCGAGCTGTTTCGCCGCTTCAGCGATCTTTTCTAAACTCGTCGCGCTTTGATCATCGAGTAATTCTCGAACCCTCTCAATATCAACTTCTGCCAGCGAAGCAGGATTGGTGACCGAAGAAAGCATGCGTTCCAAAGCATCGAGGTCACCAAGTTCTTCAAAAATCTGTTGGGCTTGCGCCATATTCATTTGGTCCTCTCCAGAAAATTCATACGATTGCTCCCAACCAGAATTTGGAAATGCTTCCTGAAGGTTTTGCGCTAGTTGATCCATCTGCCACTGCAGGTCCATATCTTCCAGCAGCTGATCTGAAAGATCCTGTAATTGCTGCTGTTGTTGCGGAGTCATTGAATTCATCATCGCCTGAGCCGCAGCCATCCGCTGAGCCATGATCTCGAGAAGCTCATCCAACGTTGAAGGATTCTCAGGGAAAAAATCGCCAAAATCTTCCATGA
>CAJWET010000190.1 GCA_913031515.1 uncultured Acidimicrobiaceae bacterium
CGGGAGTAAACCCCGAGGCCAGTCACGCCAAAGACCAACTCGCAGAAAACGGTCGAAGAAGAACCACTTACGTGCAGTTACGGAATTTCGAAACCGCCATACCGAAATGGAAATCGACCAAATCCTTGATCAGGTAGCTGAAACGGGCGTGGAAAGCCTTTCTAAAGAACAGAGAAAACGTTTAGAGCAACATTCAAAAGAGTTAAGGAAACGCCGCGATACCTAATGGCGAAAATTTCACAGTCTGATCATGAATTTGCAAAAAATGCGGCAACAGAAGCGGGAAAACTTCTGTTGAAGATACGAAAAGACGCACAGAATTCATCTATGGCGCCTGCGGAAATAGGTTCTATTGGTGACGCTCAATCCCATGAACTTCTAGTGAAGTTGATCTCAGGAACATACGCAGATGATGCAATTCTCTCTGAAGAAGGCACCGATAACCCCAT
Source organism: uncultured Acidimicrobiaceae bacterium (assembly GCA_913031515.1). Classification (GTDB taxonomy): domain Bacteria; phylum Actinomycetota; class Acidimicrobiia; order Acidimicrobiales; family UBA8592; genus UBA8592. The sequence goes on from CAJWET010000190.1 coordinate 450, forward strand.
AAGACTTGAGGTAGATCGTGTATGGATAATAGACCCTCTCGATGGGACACGTGAATATTGTATTGATGGCAGATCTGACTGGGCGGTACATGTGGCTCTAGCCAGTGACCACTCCCCTGCTGTTGGGGCTGTTTGCCTTCCCAGTCTTGGGAAAACGTTTAGTACTTTGCAACCTGAAGCCCCACCCGCTCCCAACGAACAGATCAGGGTCATATGCAGCAGAACCAGACCTTGTCCTGTCGCGGAATTCATTTCAAAACAACTAGGCGGAGAACTTCTGTTCATGGGTTCAGCAGGTGCAAAAGCGATGGCTGTTGTCGCTGGTGACGCTGATATTTATGCTCATACGGGAGGGCAATACGAATGGGATAACTGCGCACCGGTTGCTGTCGCATCGGCTGCAGGAGTACATACCTCACGGTTGGATGGAACTCCTCTGCGATATAACCAGAGTGACACGTACGTCCCCGATCTACTGGTTTGTAGGAAAGAGCTAGCTGACGCTGTTCTGACACTACTGAATTGAAGTTTCGGGTGTAGAGTCCTGAAGATGCGTTTGGTTGTCGCTATATGTTCCATGGACTACAAGGGAAGACTCCAAGCGCATTTGCCTAACGCCAACAGGCTCATAATGGTCAAAGCAGATGGTTGTGTCGCTATTCATGCCGACAACAGAGGTGCATATAAGCCACTAATGTGGATGAACGCCCCGAACCGACTCGTTGAAACAGAGAATACGTGGGTTATTTCAAATCCCAAAGGTGAGCAACTTGTCATCACCATCGAGGAGACAATATCTGACACCAGTTTCGACCTAGGAGACGACCCTGGCTTACAAAAAGACGGAGTCGAAGCCCACCTTCAAGTCTTACTTGCAGACTATCCTGCTTCTATAGAAGAAGGTCTCTCGTTAACAAGACGGGAATACCCAACCGATATCGGCCCAGTAGATATGCTTTGTCGAGATATCGAAAACCAAGCCGTTGCAGTTGAGATAAAAAGGCGGGGAGGGATAGACGGAGTGGAACAACTCACCCGCTACCTCGACTTCTTAAATCGAGACCCCAAATTGCGTCCGGTGAGAGGAATATTTGTGGCCCAAGAAATCACCCCTCAGGCGAAAGTCTTAGCGCAGGACCGAGAAATACGCTGCGTTGAAGTTGATTACGAAGAATTACAGGGAATCGAATCTTCTGTTCTTCGTCTTTTCTAGATGGGCAAGATTTTTCCCATCTGACGAAAAGACATTGTGGGTGACCTATCGACCCATATGTTCTCCGTTATTCTGTGGAGATCAAGACATCGTCCAATAATCAACCAAACTACCGACCCAAAAGAGCAAAATCATCTGCCTGGTCCGCATTGATGCCTAGCTCAAAGACAGGGATGGTTACGATTGCGATCGTAACCATCGTATGTGTATGGCTTGCTACTTGGAGTATCGACAGGGCTATACACAAAAACGAAGTTGGACGAGGAGTAACACTGGTTGGGGAGAATGTAAGCGGCTTTAACGCAGACCAACTTGCTGAGGCAATAAATTCCATCGCCATGAACTACTCAACAACGCCGGTCATTGTCCGAACAAGCTGGGAAGATATCCAAACAACTATTGGAGAAGTGGGAGTAGAGGTCGACATAGAAGAAACCTTCAAAAAGGTTTTGGAATTAGATGATGGATCATTGATCGCTGAACCTTTTCGGTGGGTAAAGAGTTTTTTCTCTACTCGACCATCACCAATTGCTGTGCGGATGATAGAAGACCCAAATTTTGAGTTGCCATCAGCTCTAACAGGGAACATCTCAGACCCTGTTGAACCGACTTGGATTATCGAAAATGGCCAAGTTGAATTCACGGAGGGAGTTCCAGCAAGAATTTTTAATGGAGAAGCAATCCGGAATTCAATCTTTCTTGCCGCTGCTACTGGCACTAACCCGATAGTTATTGACGGTAATGTTACCGAGATACCTCCGGTGGTGAGTGACGCGGAAGCTGAAGCTTTCGCCCAGAACATTAACGGGCTTACTGAATCAGGGCTCAAAATTATCGCTGGAGAAAGAACTCATACCTTTTCAGCCGAGGAGATCAGAGATTGGTTCATCTTCTCTTCGGAGACTGGAGAACCAATTTGGTCACTTAATGAACCCGTAGTTCGAGGGTCAATAGGTGAGCAATTGGGGGGTGTGGTAGCAGATAAAAACGAATTACCTGAGATTATTGTTAATGAAGGAGAGCTATCTATCACGAACCTTTCAGCAGTAGCGTGTTGCGCTGAGGATTCGCCAAAACTCATCTTCGAATCAATACAGAACGGTGAAGATTCAGTGAATCTAGAGCTTATCGA
>CAJWET010000191.1 GCA_913031515.1 uncultured Acidimicrobiaceae bacterium
CGGGGTGTTGATTGGGTGTTGCATTTCCTTAGGGAAGGAATGGAACGAACTATGGCTCTTCTAGGAGTAAGGGACCTTTCAAACCTTGGCAAAGATCACATCGATTGGTCCTAGGAATCTCTATCGGGTATGAGTTAATTGTCAGCCTCGTTGAAATCGAAGGTGGCGGCGCGTCCAGATATGGCAAAAATTCCAGCGGCCACCAGAAATAAAGTCCCCATCACAGCAACTACCCAACGCGGGCTGAACTGGTCAGCTAACGGACCCTGAATTATTGATCCAAGAGGTGCCCCGATTGTGAAAACCATAAGGTACATAGCCATCACTCGACCTCGAACTGGCTCGGGGACGAACAGCTGCAGGGTGGTATTGGTTGTTGTCGCCATCACAAGATGGGCGCAACCCACCACAAAAATGCTGAGAAGACCGATGAAGTATATTTTTGTTGAAACTAGAAGAAGTTCGCCACAGCCGTATACGGCCAGTGAACTCACCAATAGGCTCGACTTTTTGAATTTCGTCCCGAACGATGCAAGCCATGGGGCGATGGTTACTGCTCCAATGCCATACATCGACATCAAAAGCCCAAATTTGAACTCACCAACCTGGAAGACTTTTTCACTGAACAAGATAATGTGAACCTGAACGAGGGGGGCTCCCAACACTGCCACCAGTCCCGCTGCGACATATCCAGTCATTATTGTTTTTTGCGTTTTGGCATAAGCCCACCCTTTTGCAAACTGGCTCAACTGCGAGTCGGTCCGTCCGGCGAGCGGACTCGGATCTGTCGCCGGAAGTGTCAAGAGAGTGACGAACACCAAGAAAAAAGAAATCCCATTTCCAAGGAAGGCCCAGCCTGGTCCAGCAACTGCAAGTAGAACACCCCCGACACTCGGCCCAATAGCTCGAGCTGCATTGAATTGTGTCGAGTTCAGAGTAATTGCGTTCATCAGTACATCTCTGGGGACAAGATCAGCCACATACGCCTGCCATGCAGGTAATGCATAACCATTAACGAAACCATAAATGATGTTGATTCCGATATAGACCAGTGGTTCTCTTATCCCCGCCCACCAGCAAACAGCGTTCGAGATAGCGATGATGCCAAGCAACACTTCACAAACAAGGAGAATCTGTCTACGCGACAACCGGTCAGCCATCGGCCCTGCGAAAGGTCCGACGAGGGCCATGGGGATCATCAAAGCGAAAACTGAAGCCCCAACCCACGTACCCGATTCGGTCATCTCGTACATAATGAACGGGGAGGCGATTCCCTGCAGCCATCCGCCGCTATTTGAGACCAATCCTGCGAACCAGAAACGTCGGAAGTCACGGATTTTTAGCGCGGTCACCGCATCGGAAAGCTTCGCTTTCTCTATTTCGGGGGGTATTTCGCTCAAGGTTTCCTAATTGGGGTTTCCTGCGTGATCGAAAAGCGTAGAGTATTCTTCGCGCAATCTTGCCCTCTGGATCTTACCCATCGCATTTCGAGGTAGAGCATTTACGGTGACATATTTTTTTGGCTGCTTAAAATCCGTGATCAGAGATTTGAGCTGTTTGCGGGCTTCCGCTTCTGAGAATTCTCCCTTGGGAATAACGAACGCGGTCACAGCTTCCCCTAAATCAGGGTGTGGAAGGCCTACGATTGCGCTTTCTTTAATGTCGGAAAATCCATCAAGGTGGAGTTCAATTTCTTTGGGGTAAATATTTTCTCCACCTGAAATGATCATGTCGTTGGATCTTCCTCGGAGCGAGAGCCTGCCATATCTATCGAGAGAACCAATATCCCCAGTGATGAGGAAGCCGTCATTCTGAAAGGAAGCATCGGTCTTTTCCGGTTGCCTCCAATATCCAGCGAACAAATGATCTCCGCGTACCTCCACTATCCCCGATTCATCAATTTCACATTCTTTCCCCTCCCGCGCGACACGGAGCTCCATACCAGGAAGAGCGAAACCAACTGTTCCCGGAATTCTTTCCCCAACTAGAGGATTTGAAGAAATTATTCCCGCTTCGGTCATTCCATATCGTTCAAGAATCCGATTTCCGGTTTGTGTACGGAAGACTTCATGAACATGTTCGGACATAGGAGCCGATCCGGAAGTGAAAAGCCGCATATGTTTGCACATGTCTCGATCAAATCGGCTTTCATCCAACAAGCGGGTGTAATGGGTGGGTACACCCATCATGACCGTCGCCTCCGATAAAAGATCAAGTACTGCTGTGGGGCTGAACTTTCTTAGAAAGATAACTTCCGCTGCACTCAGCATCGCACAATGGAGGGCTACGAAAAGGCCATGAACGTGAAAGATAGGTAAACAGTGTAGAAGGACGTCTCCGGATTCGAATCCCCAGATGTCGTGTAGTGCTGTTGCGTTAGCAATTAATCCTCGATGCGTTAGCATCGCCCCTTTGGGTTGTCCTGTCGTTCCGCTGGTATAGAGCGTTGTTGCAATGTCAGAGTCCGCTCGACGGGTGACTCGATCCGTTCCTTGCAGCGACTCCGCCAATGAGGTTAGGCTGCCGTTGTCTCCTCCGAGAGTTTCGGATCGGATAGCAACGTTTTCTGAACGTCCATAAGAAAAAACTACGAGTAAAGGTTCTGAATCTTCAATAAGGTAAGCAGTTTCTTCAATGGTATTCTGGGGGTTTGTAGGGACGTATATTGCCCCGTATTGAAGGCAGGCAAGGTAGAGA
>CAJWET010000192.1 GCA_913031515.1 uncultured Acidimicrobiaceae bacterium
AGAAGGGCCTATCAGGAAAAGCAAAAGCTCGTTTTAGTGGAGGTAAGTTCGTATCTATTGATAACGGGGGGTTTGTTTTCTCTTTGCCAAATGACATACACCGTGAGCGTTGTGCGGAGTGCGTTAGTGAAGTCGAGGAGTCTCTCGGGAAGAAGCTAAATAAGAGAACCACAGTTCACTTGGTTGTTGATTCTCGTGAGATGGAAACGAAGAAGCCAGAAGCGAGAACTACTACTTCTCATTCAATGGATGATGAGGATATTGATTTTGCATCACTTGATGACGCAAAAGAGAATGCTGGCGATGGTTTTTCATTAGTGGCAGATAATTTTCCAGGTGCAAAGATTGTCGATGATGCATAAGGAACCTATCGAAAGAAAATGTTTGATCATCTCTAGGGGAAAGGTATGAGTATTTATACACCCGCTGTTCAAACGCTAATAGATGAGCTTGGAAGATTACCTGGTGTAGGGCCGAAGTCAGCCCAGCGCATCGCTTTCCATCTTGTGAAAATTTCCGAAGAGGACGCTTTGCGACTTTCCATTGCTATCCGTGAGGCGAAAGACAAAGTTCGGTTCTGTGAAAAATGTTTCAACATGAGTGATGAACCCATTTGTGAGATTTGTTCTGATGCACGAAGAGATCCGTTTCTTATATGTGTAGTTGAGGAACCAAGAGATATTGTTGCTGTGGAGAGAACGCAGGAATACAGGGGCTTCTACCATGTCCTACAAGGTGCCATCAACCCCATTGATGGGATTGGACCAGAGCAACTTCGGGTAAAAGAATTACTCAAAAGGCTCCAAGAGAATGTTATTTCGGAAGTTATTCTCTGTACGAATCCCAATATTGAAGGGGAAGCAACTGCGATGTACCTGGCTCGACTTCTTGAACCCCTCGGCGTTTCAGTCACGAGAATTGCTAGTGGGTTACCGGTTGGTGGAGACCTTGAATATGCGGATGAGCTGACTTTGGGTAGAGCTCTCGAAGGACGGCGACAAGTCGAGGTGAACTAGTTCGTTGTTAATCTTATCAATTGAGAGATGCACACTCGTGTGACTGACGAGTGGTGGCCTCGCCAGTCACCTGCGGCGGGAGGGGAAACGTCCGCAGTTTTCTGAGTGTTGCATTTTGTTCAGAAGAATTGGGGATATCTTTCTTCCGCAGAGCGTATTTTTAAAGGGGGGAAACTATAACTTGCCCCCGACCCTGTGGGCGAAACCAACTCTTAAGTTACAGTTATGTTACATTAAGACAATTATGTTGTCAAATCTACCAATTTAGATAGTTACAACTTCAGAACCCAGTAAATAGGAGTACATGGGCGTAACAATTACGTTACCTTTTGGCCACTCTGCGCTCATTAACAACACGGAGAATAAACGTCTATGAATTTACTTTTAATACCAATGCGTCACCTTGTCCACCGCCACCACAGAGAGCAGCGGCTCCAAGTCCACCACCTTGTCGACGTAATTGGTATGCAAGAGTTAGTGCCAGACGATTTCCCGACATACCAATCGGATGACCCAAAGCAATTGCCCCACCATTGACATTTACTACAGAGTCACTAATTCCGAGATCTTCCACAGAAGCAACGGAAACGGCAGCGAACGCCTCATTTATTTCGAATAGATCTAGATCTGATAACCCCAGTTTACTATCCGATAAAGCTGCTGAGATTGCTCGTGAAGGCTGCGTGAGCAAACTCGTATCTGGTCCAGCTACCTGGCCATAGGCTATGAGTTCAGCTAATGGTTGGATCGAAAGATGATCCGCCACTGAGCGCGAAGCAATCACCACCGCGGATCCACCATCAGAAATCTGACTAGCATTTCCTGCGGTTATATTCCCGCTTTGAGAAAACGCAGGACGAAGTTTCTGCAATCCTTCAAACTCAGTTTCTGGTCGGACACCTTCATCATGTTCAAAAAGAACAGGGTCTCCACGACGTTGAGGGATCTCAACAGGAACTATCTCTTCGGATAGATTGCCATTCGCAATCGCAGCCGCCGCCCGTTCATGAGACTTTTGAGCAACTTCATCTTGGCTGACACGGTCAATGCCAGAGGAAGCAGCGTATCTTTCTGTTCCTTCGCCCATAAGTTCTTTCTCTAATGCGCAAAAAAGTCCATCGTGCTGAATCACGTCCACTATTTCTGCGTTCCCATATCGATAACCACCTCGTGCCTTAGGGACGAGATATGGAGCGTTTGTCATTGATTCCATACCACCAGCGACGACGATTTCTGCATCACCATTCTCAATCATCTGCGCCGCCAAATAAATAGAGTTCAATCCAGACAAGCACACCTTATTGATTGTGATTGCCGGCGTACTCATTGGAATTTGGGCGTAACAGGCAGCCTGTCGAGCAGTTACTTGACCGGTCCCAGCTTGAAGAACTTGGCCCATGATGACGTAATCTACATTCTCAGGGGAAATTCCAGCCCGCTTCAGGGCACTGGATATAGCTATACCCCCTAAATCAGACCCGGTGAAAGAAG
>CAJWET010000193.1 GCA_913031515.1 uncultured Acidimicrobiaceae bacterium
AAATTCGATAATTCCTGATTTGTTAAAAACTGATAATAAAGCTTTCATTTCTCTCGTTTCATGTCAGATTTTTTCTTTGCGTTGGGATAACCACTTGCCCCTCTTTCATGATGTCACGAACTGTCTCTAAATACAGTCGTCGTTCCACAGTCTTTATCCGTTCATGTAATGTCTCCACAGAATCGTCGGGAGAGACCTGAACTGCTTCTTGGGCCAATATCGGTCCAGCATCAACCTTCTTTGTCGCTACATGAACGGTACATCCAGTGACCTTCACTCCATACTTCATTGCATCCTCTACGGCATTCCAACCTGGAAAACTAGGGAGTAATGAAGGGTGGGTGTTTAATACGTTATTGCCATATGTCTCGTATATCGGTTGTTCCAAAATCGTTCCAAATCCTGCCATCGCAACTAGATCGATCTCTCTATCCAGCAATGCATCCCGTATTTTTATTGTGTAGCTGGTTCGGTTGAAATCTTTGTCAAAACTTTCACGTTCAACTAACGCGTGATCTATCCCATGCCGCATGGCAATTTCAGTAGCGAAACATTCCCGATCGGTGAGTACAAACGTGATTGGGATATCACCCTTAATCATTGCCTCAAGAATAGTTCCACTACCGGATGCTAGAACAGCTACGCGCACGCGGTGAAACTACCACTTAAATAGGCTTCGTTCAGTAAACGGTCAAAGAAATTACTTCTACTATTCTTCAGAGTGAAGCGATAACGTCAGCCATTAACTCCCCTGCCTCTGTAGGATTCTGGCCAACTCTGACTCCAGCGGATTCCAATGCTTCCATTTTTGCTTGCGCGGTCCCTTTCCCTCCAGAGACAATTGCCCCAGCATGGCCCATTTTCTTTCCCGGAGGCGCAGTGACTCCCGCTATATAGCTGGTTACTGGTTTTGTCATATGTTGTTGGATGAACGCAGCAGCTTCCTCTTCTGCAGATCCACCAATTTCTCCTATCATCATGACAGCGTGGGTTTCAGGATCAGCTTCAAAGGCACGAAGACAATCAATAAAGCTAGTTCCAGGGACAGGGTCGCCTCCAATGCCTACGCATGTCGTGACGCCGATATTTTTTTGTTTCAGTTCATAGAGGGCTTGGTAAGTTAGCGTTCCTGACCTGCTTACGATACCAACGGGGCCCCCTTGCTGAGCTATATGGCCTGCTGTGATACCGATGTTGCATTTTCCTGGGCTGATTATTCCTGGGCAGTTGGGACCTAGGAGTTGCACATCAGGGAATTCCCGTTGTAGGTAGTTGAAGAAGAAAGCTTCATCGTGTGCAGGCACCCCTTCCGTGATGGCAACAATAAATTTTACGCCACCTTCGGCAGCTTCTAGAACGGCTCCTTTGACTCCAGCAGCAGGAATAAAGATACAGCTTGCTGTCGCTCCGGTTTCTTCCACTGCTTCAGCGACATTCGTGAAAATAGGAACGCCATCAAGTTCTGTACCACCCTTTTTGGGGTGTGTTCCTGCGACAACTTGGGTGCCATAGTCCATGTTGAGTCTGCCGTAGTAACTACCTTGCGACCCCGTGAGGCCTTGATAAATGACTTTCGTATTTTCATCAACGAAAATACTCACAGGTTTTTCTCCTTCAGATTTTCTAGTTCAACCAACAAGCTCAACCGCCTTACGAGCAGCATCTAACATTGTGGGTTCCATAAGCAATTTATCTGACAGGTTGGGTTCGAGAATGGCCCGTCCCTCGTCTGCATTTGTCCCGTCCAATCTTATGACTATGGGGGAAGTGATCTCTACTCGTTTCATTGCTTCGAGGATCCCGTTCGCTACTTCCTCTCCGCGGGTAATTCCGCCAAAGATGTTGATAAATATTGCTTTTACATTTGGATCATTATTGATTACTTCAAGAGCACCTGCCATGACATCAGCGTTGGCACCGCCACCTATATCGAGGAAATTCGCAGGTTGTCCTCCAACCTGGTTTATGACATCTACGGTACTCATTGCTAATCCAGCTCCGTTAGCGATAACTCCAACTGCCCCATCTAATCCTACGTATTGAAGACCTTTTGCGTGGGCAGCAGCCTCTCTCTCGTCTCTGGTTTGTGTTTGGTCGTACTGTGCATAGTCTTCATGTCGGAATTGGGAGTTTCCATCAAGAGTGACTTTCGCATCAAGGACATGGACTTTCCCCTCGGGTGTGAGAATAAGGGGGTTGATTTCTACAAGGTCAGCGTCTCCATCCGTATATGCCTGATATAACTTCATCAGGATTTCAACCGTTCCTTCTTCTGCTTGTGGCGGGAGGGAGGCTGCGGAGACCCATTCTTTACATGCTTCTATTGTTAAACCATCAACTGGGTCAACCCAGATTTTGGCAATTGCATCCGGATTACTTTCCGCGACAGCTTCAATCTCTACACCACCTTCTTTTGAAAGCATTCA
>CAJWET010000194.1 GCA_913031515.1 uncultured Acidimicrobiaceae bacterium
TTCACCCTCATCGGTAACACCTTCTTCACCTTCTTCACCTGCTTCAGCTGCTGCTTCGGCTGCTGCTTCGGCTGCTGCTTCAGCTGCCATAGCTTCCATAGTTGAACGGGTAACGGTCCCGACAGCAACTGCTTCTTCAGAGTCAATTTCGGTACGGACACCCTCAGGCAAGGAAATATCACTAACACGAACTGCTTCATTGATATCGAGGTCAGAAACATCTACGAATAGTTCATTGGGGATTGATTGCGGGAGCGAGAATACAGAAAGGCTAAACATCGTTTGGTCAACCATTCCATTTTCATCTGTTACTTTTTTGGGATCTCCTGTGAGAATAAGCCTGACATCGACGGAGAGTTCTTCGTCTGGATCGACTCTGACAAAATCTACATGGATGACTTCATCTCGAACAGGGTGGCGCTGAAGCGCCTTCAATATTGATAGGTGCTTAGATCCGCTAATTTCAATTTCGACCAGAGCATTTAGGCCAGCCTCACTCGTTAATGAATTTCGAAGATCTCCATAGTCAACGCTAAACGACAAAGGGGATTCCCCAAGGCCATATAGGACACCAGGCACACGGCCTTGGCGGCGAAGACGCCTTGATGAACGGCTCCCGAAAGCACGCCCTTCTTCGGTATTTAGAACAAGTTCAGCCATTGCCGGTTACTCCCTAGTTTGCAACAATCCCACTGGGGATTTACACATATCTACCAGAAGAGAAGTCTATCGTTGTGTTCTCCTACCGCCACCTAGCTTAAATGCTTCCCACCAAATATTTCACTTACACTTGTGTCTTCGAAAACGGCATCCAGGGCACTAGCGATAATAGGTGCGACAGAAAGCACTTTAATTTTGGAGATGTTCTTCTCATCGGGCAGAGGCAAAGTATTCGTCATTGCGATTTCTTTTATGACAGAATTCTCGAGACGTTCAATTGCGGGCTCAGAGAAAACACCATGCGTTGTACAAGCGAAGACTTCTTTTGCACCTCGGTCAGCGAGTTGTTCGGCGGCTCCGACGATAGTTCCACCAGTATCAATCATGTCATCAATTAAAACGCAGACCCTACCATCCACGTCTCCCATTACATCTCTTGCCTCGACTCGGTTCTTCTGGCTCTTTATACGTCTCTTGTGGACTATTGCTAAATCCGCAGCTAATTCGCTTGCATATCTTTCTGCGACCTTTACCCTCCCAGTGTCTGGGGAAACAACAACTAAGTCGTCCCCTAAAGTCCGCATGTAGTCAACGAGAACTGGCATAGCAGTTAAATGATCAACTGGCTTGTCAAAGAACCCTTGGATTTGCCCAGCATGAAGATCTACCGAAACCATCCGGCTGACGCCTGCAGCTATAAACAAGTTCGCTACAAGCCGAGCGGTAATGGGTTCTCTTCCTTCAGACTTTCTATCCTGCCTTGCATACCCATAGAACGGGCATACCACAGTGATCCGTTTCGCTGATGCACGCCGTGCAGCATCCACCATAATGAGCTGTTCCATAATCGAGTCATTAATAGTCATCCCTACAGACGCTGAATGGCTTTGGATGATAAAAACATCCCCACCACGAACTGATTCGGAGAATCTGCAATGCACTTCTCCATTTGCAAATTCGGCGAGATTCGGTTCATCAAGTTCTACTCCGAGATGCCCCGCTATTTCCTGAGCTAAAGGTAAATTTGATCTTCCAGAAATTAGATGCAATCGCTTCTTGGTTATCAATTCCATATGAAAGTCCTTTAGGTTGGGGCTTGGTTATTAAATCGTAGATCGAAAAAACATTTCTATCAGATGATTTGCGGAAGTGGTCGCATTTTACATAATTGCAAGTGCTGCTTTTGCTGGCCCGGCAGGACTTGAACCTGCAACCTCCTGGACCAAAACCAGGCGTTCTGCCAGTTGAACTACGGGCCATTGTATGTCTAATGAACTTATCGTAATTTCGGTACAATAGTGTGTTCGGAAAATTTCTCTATACCCATGCTGGCTTTAGACTCGAAAGTTTTCCGGCCTAATCGCGTAATTGCATAATGAGCATACTTTACAATTCATCGTATGAAACCATGAAGAACGCGCATTTATGTGATTTTTGCAGTAGGTTAGACCGCTTATGGGTTCACTTATCAAAAAAAGGCGTAAAAGAATGAGGAAGAAGAAGCATCGGAAGATGCTGAAACGTACTCGAGCTCAGCGCCAACGCGGAAAGTAAATACGGCTTAATTCCGGATGAATAACAGTTACCGCTACAACTGAGAGCAGGTTATTTTATTGCTGGGAGGCTTCGGGCAGTTATAAATCCTTCCCCCGGGTAATCCCCATCTACGAACCAAGTAGATCCGCTTCCAGCTAATTTGGGTTGTCTCCCTGAGTGTTTTGCCAACTTGTCT